>RFHH01000141.1 GCA_003696075.1 Acidobacteriota bacterium | reverse complement strand
CGGCGCGGTCACGGCTCGCGCAGGGCGAGAATCGGATCGAGCCGGGCGGCGCGCCGGGCGGGGAGGATTCCGGCGGCGAGGCCGATCGCGACGGCGATCGCCTCGGCCAGCACGGCGAAGCTCCAGCGCGTGTGCACCGGCAGGCCGGGAAGCGCGAGCGCCAGCAGGCGTCCACCCCCGGCGCCGAGGACGAGTCCGGCGGCGCCTCCGATCGCGGCGAGGAGGATCGCCTCGCCGAGGAAGAGCCTGAGCACGTCGCCCCGCTCGGCCCCGAGCGCGCGCAGCAGGCCGATCTCGGGGGTCCGCTCGCCGACGGCGATCGTCATGATCGTCAGGATGCCGATGCCGCCCACGAGGAGGGAAATTCCGCCGAGAGCCCCGACGGCGAACTTCAGGACGTCGAGGATCGATCCGAGGACCTCCAGCATCTGCGTCTGGGTGGTGATCGTGAAGTCCTCCCTCCCGTGGCGGGCGACGAGCGTTCTCCGCAGGGAGGCGACGACCTCGTCCTCGGGGGCGCCGGGCCTGTAGAGCACGTCGATCTCCATCAACCCCTCGCGGTCGAACATCTCCAGGGCGCGGGCCGCGGGGATGTAGACGGCGTCGTCGAGGTCGAACCCGAGCACCTGGCCCTTCGATTCCATCACCCCGGCGACGCGGTAGCGTTCCCCCCCGATGCGGATGCGTCGTCCCAGCGGGTTCGCCGCCCCGAACAGCTCGTCGCGGACCTTCGCCCCCAGCACGGCGAGCGCCCGCGGGGCGCTGGGGTCGTCCTCCGGCAGAAAGCGCCCGGCGGCGACGCGGAAGCGGTAGACCGAGGGCATCTCCGGGCCCACGCCGAGCACCATCGTGCGCCGCGTGCGCCCGTTCCCCTCGACCGCCGCGTTGCCCTGCACCACCGGAACGACCCCGTCGACGTACGGAAGGCGCCGCAGCGCCAGGGCGTCGTCGAGGCTCAGCGGGCGCACAGTCCCGATCAGCGCCCCCGACACGCCGAAGGTCGTCGTCTTGCCCGGGTTGACCGCGATGAGCGTCGTGCCGAACTGGGTGAACTCGCTGAGCACGTAGCGCTGCACGCCCTCCCCGATCGACGTGAGCAGGACCACCGCGGCGACGCCGACCGCGATGCCGAGGGCGGTGAGGCCGGAGCGCAGCCGGTGGGCGCGCACCGCGCCGAGGGCCAAGGCGGCGAGATCGACGGTGCGGGGACCGTTCATCGCCGGCCCAGCGCCGCGACGGGATCGAGCGCCGCCGCCCGGCGCGCCGGCGCGACCCCGAACAGAAGGCCCGCCGCCAAGGCGATCCCGGCCGCCGCGGCGGGCGCCCAGACGGGAGGGACCGTGTCGAGGATCGGATAGAGGCGGTGCACGAGCGCTGCACCGGCGTAGCCCAGCGCGGTGCCCGCGGCGGCGCCGAGAAGCGACAGGGCCGCGGCCTCGGCGAGGAACAGCCGCAGGATCTGGCCCGGCGGGGAGCCGAGCGCCTTGAGCAGGCCGACTTCCTCGGTCCGCTGGGTGACGGAGACGAGCATGACGTTCATCACCAGCACGCCGGCGACGGCCAGGCTGACGGCGGCGATGCCGGCCACCGCGAGCGTCATCGTCCGCAGGATCCGGTCGAACGTCGCCAGCACCGCGTCCTGGGTGATCACCGTCACGTCGTCCTCGCCGTCGTGCCGCTCCCGGATGATCTCGACCACCGCCCGGCGGGCCGCCGGGATCGCGTCGCGCCCGCGCGCCTCGACGAGGATGCGGAACAGGGACGAGGTGTCGAACAGCGACAGCGCCGAAGCGACCGGGATGACCACCATCTCGTCGAGGTCGAGGCCCAGGGCGCGGCCGGAGGAGGCGAGCACGCCGATCACGCGGTAGCGCCGGTCGCCGATCCTGATCCATCGCCCGAGGGGGTTTTCTCCCCGAAAGAGTTCGCGCCGCACCGTCCCGCCGATCACCGCGACCGCGGACGGGCGGTGGGGGTCGCGCGGCGGCAGGAACCGTCCCGAGGCCATCCTCAGCCTCCGGATCGGCGCGAAGTCCGCCGTCGATCCGATGATCGTCACCTCCCGCTCGTAGGGGCCGTGGGACACCGGCGCCGCGCCGACGGCGATCGGCGCGACGCGCCGGACGGCCCGCGAGCGCAGCAGGGCGAGCGCGTCGTCGATCGTCAGGTCGCGCGGCACCTCCCCGAGGATCGGCGGCGGGCCGCCGGTCGTCTCCGAACGCCCCGGCAGGACGATCAGCAGGTGCGTGCCCAGCGCGGCGAACTGCCCGGTGACGTAGCGCCGCGCCGCCTCCCCCAGGCCGGTGAGGACCACCACCGAGGCCACGCCGATCGCCATCGCGAGCAGGGTGAGGCCGGACCGGAGGCGCGCCCCCCCGAGGCTGCCGAGCGTGAACCGCGCCAGGTCCGCCGCCGTCACTCGGCCGTCTCCCTCGGCCGGTCCTCGACGATCCGGCCGTCCATCAGGCGGATGCAGCGGCGGGCACGCCCGCCGATCTCCGGGTCGTGGGTCACCACCACCAGCGTGATGCCGCGCGCGTTGAGCTCCTCGAGCAACTCGAGCACCTCGAATCCGGAGGCGCGGTCGAGGTTGCCCGTGGGCTCGTCGGCGAGGAGCAGCTCCGGTTCCATCACGGTGGCGCGCGCGATGGCCACCCGCTGCCGCTGCCCCCCGGAGAGCTGATCGGGGCGGTGGTTCGCGCGGTCGGCGAGTCCGAACGCCTCGATCGCCCGCTCCACGCGCCGCCTCCGCTCGGCGGCCGGGACACCGGCCAGAAGCAGCGGCAGCTCGACGTTCTGGGCCGCCGTCATCCGCGGGACGAGGTGGAAGAACTGGAACACGAACCCCACCCGCTCCCGCCGCACCCGCGCCTGCTCGGCTTCGCCCAGACTGCCCACGTCGCGGCCGCCCAGCCGGTACCGGCCCGAAGTGGGGCGGTCGAGCAGGCCGAGGATGTGCAGGAGAGTCGACTTGCCGGAGCCGGACGGCCCCATCACCGACACGTACTCGCCGGAGGCGATCGTCAGGTCGACCTCCTTGAGGGCGTCGACGAACTGGTCGCCGACGCGGAAGCGCCGGCCGACACCGGTGAGCTCGATCACGGCTCCGGCCCGACGATCCGCTCCACCGCCACGCGCGCTCCCGCCGCCACACCCTCGCGATCGAGCGAGACGACGACCAGCTCTCCCTCGCGCAGCCCGTCGCGGATCTCCGTCCACCGCCAGTTCGCGATACCGGTCCGCACCTCGCGCGCGGCGAGCCGGCCACCCTCGACGACGAGGACGCGCCGGCCGTCGACGAGGGCGTCGGTGGGCACGCGCAGGACGTCCTCGCGGGAGTCGAGGAGGATCTCGACGTCGGCGCTGTAGCCGGGCATCAGGCCGGGGGCGGCCTGCGGGTCGTCGAGTTCGACCTCGACCTCGACGGTGCGGGCCTGCTTTTCCACGTCCAGCACGTACGGTGCGACCCGCCGCACGTGCCCGGGGAAGCTCCGGCCGGGGTAGGCGTCGAGGGTGACCTCCGCCCGCTGCCCGGCGGCCACGCGCGGGGCGTCCACCTCGTCCAGCGGCGCGGCGACGTACAGGCAGTTCTCCTCGATCAGATCGACCGCCGGTGGGGTCGGGATGCCGGGCGGGGAGGGGGTGACGAACTCGCCCAGCTCCCCGTTCACCTCGGCCACCACGCCGTCGAACGGGGCGCGCAGGATCGTGCGCGCCACGGCGGCGCGCGCGGCGGCGATCCGGGCCCGGGCCGACTCCGCCTGCGCCCGGGCGGCGGCGCACGCCGCGCGGGCGGTGTCGCGTTCGGTCAGCGCGCGGTCGAGCCGGCCCTCGCCGGCCACGTCGTCGCGCGCGAGCCTTTCGGTCCGGGCCGCCTCGCGCTCGGCGAACGCCGCGCGCGCGCAGAGCCGCTCGGCGTTCGCGGCGGCGGCGCGCGCCTCGGCTTCGGCGATCGCCGCCTCCGCCTCGACATCGTCGTTCCACAGCTCGAGCAGCAGGTCGCCCTTCTCGACACGGTCGCCCCGGTGCACCGGCAAGCGCGCGATGCGGCCCCCGATCTGGGGGGCCAGGCGCGCCCGCCGGCACGCCTTCACCGTCCCGGCGCGGGTGTTGGCCACCGAGGCGACGACCGTGCCGCGGTCGACGCGGGCGGCGACGACGGGAACCGGACGCGGGCGGGCGGCCCAGCGGAGGGCGGCGGCTCCCGCGGCGAGGAGGCCGGCGGCGACGGCGAGGCGGAGGAGGGTACGGCGCGACACGGCGCGTCTCCGGAGGACGGGCGGCCTATGGTAGCCCCGCGAAGCCCGGGCGGGGCGAGCCGTTCGGGCGGCCGCCGGCTTGACACCCGGGGGGCCCGGCGGTAGTCTCTCCCGGCCTCGCGCACGACGGGTGTCGTGCGCCCGCGTCGTCTACGCGCCGAGGCCCCTTGTCCCTGGCCGGCGTCCAGGGTGAAGCGAAGGCGAGATGAAGACCTACGTGCCGTCTCCCGGAGAGATTCCGCGCCGCTGGTGGCTGGTGGACGCCGACGGCGTCCCGCTCGGCCGCCTCGCCAGCATCGTCGCCCACCGGCTTCGCGGCAAGCACAAGCCGCAGTACACGCCGTACCTCGACTGCGGCGACCACGTGGTGGTCG
This sequence comes from Acidobacteriota bacterium, assembly GCA_003696075.1. Taxonomy (NCBI): domain Bacteria; kingdom Pseudomonadati; phylum Acidobacteriota; species Acidobacteriota bacterium. The sequence continues at coordinate 38,248 of RFHH01000141.1, read as the reverse complement.
TCAACGCGGCGAAGGTCCGGCTCACCGGGCGGAAGCTGGACCAGAAGGTCTACCGCCGGCACAGCGGCCACCCGGGCGGCCTGAAGGAGATCGTCGCCCGGCGGCTGCTCGCCACGCGGCCCGAGCGTGCGATCGAACTGGCCGTGAAGCGGATGCTGCCGAAGACGCGGCTGGGCCGGAAGATGTTCACCAAGCTGAAGGTGTACGCCGGGCCGGAGCACCGGCATCAGGCGCAGAAGCCGGAACCGCTGCCGATCGACGGCCGCGGCCGGGTCTGAGGAGCGCGATGGGCGTGGCGGAGCAGTACTACGGCACGGGGCGACGCAAGACCGCGGTGGCGCGGGTCTACCTGCGCCCGGGAACGGGCCAGATCCGGGTCAACAAGCGCGGCTTCGAGGAGTACTTTCCGCAGCCGACCCTGCGGCTGATGATCGAGCAGCCGCTGGCGGTGACGGAGACGAAAGGCAAGTTCGACATCATCGCCAACATCACCGGCGGCGGCCTGTCAGGCCAAGCCGGCGCCTTGCGCCTCGGCATCGCCCGGGCGCTCGTCGCCAGCGATCCGGAACTCCGTCCCAAGCTGAAGGCGGAGGGACTGCTGACGCGGGACGCGCGCGAGGTCGAGCGCAAGAAATACGGCCAGAGGGGAGCCAGGGCCCGCTTCCAGTTCTCGAAGCGGTAAACGCTCCGCTGGCGTCAACCCAAGGCGGCGCGGCGCCGCCCTCGCCGGCCGCCTGACCCGGAGGGTTTCGTGGAAACCTCTTTCGACGTGTCGTTGCGCGACCTCCTCGAGGCCGGCGCCCACTTCGGTCACCAGAAGTCCCGTTGGAATCCCCGCATGAGGCCCTACGTGTTCGGCCTCCGTGGCGGCGTGTACATCATCGACCTGCAGAAGACGGTCGTGATGCTGAAGGAGGCGCTGACCTTCCTCAACGAGCTGGCCGCGCAGGGCAAGCTGATCCTCTTCGTCGGCACGAAGCGGCAGGCGCAGGAGATCGTCGAGCGCGAGGCGAAGCGCTGCGAGATGTTCTACATCACCAAGCGGTGGCTCGGCGGCCTGCTGACGAACTGGCAGACGGTGAAGAAGTCGATCGACCGGCTTCGCGAGCTGGACAACGTGGAGTCGGACGAGCGGTTCGCGCACCTGACGAAGAAGGAACGGCTGCGGCTGACCAAGCAGCGCGCGCGCCTGTCGGCGGTCCTCGGGGGCATCAAGGAGATCGGGCGGCGGCCCGACGCGCTGTTCGTGGTGGACGCGCGGCGCGAGGCGATCGCGGTGGCCGAGGCGAACAAGCTCGGCATCCCCGTCGTCGCGATCGTGGACACCGACTCCGATCCGACCGTGATCGACTACCCGATTCCGGCCAACGACGACGCGATGCGGTCGATCGACCTCCTCGTCACCCGCGTGGCCGACGCCATCCTCGACGGTCGCGCGCGGTGGCGGGCGGCCCGCCCGGAGCGGGCGGCTCGCACGGGGCGGCGCCGCGCCCCGGCCAGGCGGGAGCCGCCCCGCGAGATCGAGGTGCCGGCCGGCGCGGAGCCGGGCAAGGCCGCCGGCGCCCGCGAGGCGGCCGCGGGCGGTGAGGGAGCCGCCCCCGCGCCGTCGGAGACGCCTCCGGAGACCGCGCCGGCTGCCCCGCCGGCCAACGACGCCTGAGCGGCCGGGCCGGATCGAGAACGAACGCCGGGAGGGACGAGACGATGGCGGTGACGGCGCAGGACGTGGCGAAGCTCCGCGCGATGACCGGCGCGGGCATGATGGATTGCAAGCAGGCGCTCACGGCGGCCGGTGGCGACTTCGACAAGGCGGTCGAGGAGCTGCGGAAGCGGGGCCTGTCGAAGGCGGCCAAGAAGGCGGGCCGCGAGACGAAGGAAGGGATCGTCTCCGCCTACATCCACCCCGGCGGGCGCGTCGGCGTCCTGCTCGAGGTCAACTGCGAGACCGACTTCGTCGCGCGCACCGATGACTTCAAGTCCCTCGTGCACGACCTCGCCATGCAGATCGCGGCGGCGGCGCCTCAGTTCGTCTCGCGCGAGCAGGTGACGCCGGAGGTCCTCGACAAGGAACGGGAGATCTACCGCGAGCAGCTCAAGGACCAGGGCAAGCCCGAGCACATCGTCGAGAAGATCATCGAGGGGAAGCTCGGCAAGTTCTACGAAGAGGTCTGCCTGCTCGAGCAGCCGTTCATCAAGGATCCCGACAAGAAGGTCAGCCAGGTGATTCAGGAGGCGATCGCGAAGCTCGGCGAGAACATCCAGGTCGCCCGCTTCGCCCGCTTCGAGCTGGGACGGGGATGATCTCCGCCCGGGGGCGGTGCTGACATGGCTGACGAGGAGCCGAAATACCGGCGCATCCTGCTCAAGCTGAGCGGCGAGGCGCTGCTGGGCGACAAGCCGTTCGGCATCGACCCCGGGACCGTCCAGCGGATCGCGCGGGAGATCGCCGACGTCCACGCGCTCGGGGTCCAGATCGGCGTCGTCGTCGGCGGCGGGAACATCTTCCGCGGCGTCTCGGAGGCCGCGCGCGGCGGTGTCGACCGGGTGACCGGCGACCAGATGGGCATGCTCGCCACCGTCATCAACGCCTTGGCGTTCCAGGACGCGCTCGAGGCGGCGGGGCTCGACACCCGCGTGCTCTGCGCGGTGGAGATGCAGAAGGTCGCCGAGCCGTTCATCCGGCGGCGGGCGATCCGCCACCTGGAGAAGGGCCGGGTCGTCATCCTCGCCGCCGGCACCGGCAACCCCTACTTCACCACCGACACCGCCGCCGCCCTCCGCGCCATGGAGCTGCGGGCCGAGGTGCTGCTGAAGGCGACCAAGGTGGACGGCGTGTACGACAAGGATCCCGAGCGACACCGGGACGCGAAGATGATCCCGGAGCTGACCTACCAGCAGGTGCTCACGGAGCGTCTCGGCGTCATGGACGCCACCGCGGTGACGCTGTGCCGCGACAACCGCATGCCGATCGTCGTCTTCAGTCTGAGGCGACCGGGCAACATCCGGGCGATCGTCCTCGGGCGGCGCATCGGCTCCATCGTCCGCGAGGGCGCGCCCGGCACGGTTGCCCGGCCGGCGGAGGAGTGAGGAGATGCTCGAGGAGCTGTTCGCGTCGACCGGCAAACGCATGGACCAGACCATCGAGGCGATCCGGCGCGACCTGGCCCAGCTTCGCACCGGCCGGGCGAGCACCGCGATCCTCGAGGGGGTCAGCGTCGACTACTACGGGCAGAAGACCCCGCTCCACCAGGTCTGCAAGCTCTCCGTTCCCGATCCGAGCCTCATCGTCGCCCAGCCGTTCGACCCGTCGCTGATCGGCGAAATCGAGAAGGCCATCCTGGCGGCCGATCTCGGGCTGAACCCGTCGAACGACGGGAAGGTCGTCCGGATCCCGATCCCGCCGCTCACCGAGGAACGGCGCAAGCAGCTCGCCAAGCGCGTCGGGCAGATCGCGGAGGAGGGGCGCAACGCCATCCGCCACATCCGGCGCGACGCCAACGAGCGCATCAAGAAGGCGGAGAAGGACGGCGAGCTGTCGCAGGACGACGCCCGCCGCGGGCTCGAGAAGATCCAGAAGCTGACCGACGAGCACATCAAGGCCATCGACGACCTCGCCAAGGCGAAGGAGAAGGAGCTCCTGGAGTTCTGATGGCGTCACCCCTGGCGGCGATCCTGCTCGCCGGCGGCGCGGGGCGCCGGCTGGGAGCCGGGTGCCCCAAGGCGCTGGTGCCGCTGGCGGGGCGGCCGCTGGTGCGTTGGTCGGCGGAGGCGCTCGCCGGCACGCCCGGCCTCTCGCGCCTGATCGTCGTCTACCCGGCCGGCTCGCCGGAGCGCGTCTGGCGCGACGCCCTGGCGGGCCTTGCCGTTCCGTGCGAGTGGGCGGAGGGCGGACCCCGGCGACGCGACTCGGTGGCCGCCGGTCTGCGGCTCGCCGGCGACGGGACCGTGCTCGTCCACGACGCGGCCCGGCCCCTCGTGACCGTCCCGCTCGTCGAGCGGGTCGCCCGCGCCGCGGAGCGCGCCGGGGCCGCGGTGCCCGCCGTCCCGGTGCCGGACGCCCTCGTGCGCGAGCGGGACGGCCGCGTGGAGGCGGAGATCGAGCGCGGCCGACTGCGCGCCGTCCAGACGCCGCAGGGGTTCGACGCGCCGCTCCTCCGGCGCTGCCACGACGCCGCGCCCGGCGATTGGGACGCCCCCGACGACGGCGCCGTCGTGCGCCGCTGCGGCCACGAGGTGGCCCTGGTGCCTGGCGATCCGGAGAACCTGAAGATCACCTGGCCCGCGGATCTCGCCCGCGCCGAGGCGATCCTGGCGGCGCGGGGGGGAGGGCCGGGCTCCGAGCGGGCCGGCATCGGCTGGGACGTGCATCCGATCGCGGAGGGGCGTCCTTTCCGCCTCGCCGGCGTCACCGTCGATCCCTCCAGGGGCCCCGCCGGCCACAGCGACGGCGACCCGCTCGCGCACGCGGTCGCCGACGCGCTGCTCGGAGCCGCGGCCCTGGGCGACGTCGGCGAGCTGTTTCCCGACGACGATCCGGCGTGCGCAGGGATGGCGGGCGACGAACTCCTCCGGCGGACGGTTCGCCACCTCGCCGGCGCGGGCTGGCGGCCGGTCCAGGTCGACGCCGTCCTCGTGCTCGACCGGCCGAAACGGGCGCCGGCGAGAGACCGGATCCGGCAGGCCCTGGCGGCCGCGCTCGGCCTGGCCCCGGAGGCGGTCTCGGTCAAGGCGAAACGCACCGAGGGACTGGGAGCGCTGGCCGGCGGGGCCGGGGTCGCCTGCCACGCGCTGGCGCGGATCGCCCCGGCGCGCCCCGCCCCTCCGGCGGCGGACGCGGCCGGCGGGGAGGAGGGCCGCGCGCCGCGGGCCGGCGATCCGGCATAGCCGCCGCCGGCGAGGAGGTTTCATGGCGAAGGTTCGCGTGGGAATCAACGGGTTCGGCAGGATCGGGCGGTGCACCTTCAAGCAGCTGGCGGCCCGCGGCGACGTCGAGATCGCCGGCGTGAACGACCTCGCCGACCCGGACGATCTGGCCTACCTGCTCAAGTACGACTCGGTCCACGGCTGGTACAAGAGCAAGGTCTGGCACGACAACGGCGTCCTCCACGTCGACGAGCGTTCCGTGCCGATCCTCGCCCACCGCGACCCCCGATCGATCCCGTGGGGCGATCTCGGCGCCCAGGTGGTCATCGAGGCGACCGGGGTGTTCCGCCGGAGGGCGGCGGCGGCGGGTCATCTCGAGGCCGGCGCGCGGTACGTCGTCATCTCCGCCCCCTCCGACGACGCCGACGGCACTTTCGTCCTGGGTGTGAACGACGACCGCCTCGATCCCGCCCGGCACCGCGTCCTGTCGATGGCCTCCTGCACGACGAACTGTGTCGCCCCGCCGCTGGCCGTCCTGGACGAGGCCTTCGGAGTGGAGGAGGCGATGTTCACCACGGTGCACGCCTACACGGCGAGCCAGTCGCTGATGGATCGTCCGATCCGGAAGCGGCGCCGCGGCCGGGCGGCGGCCCTGTCGATCGTTCCCACCACGACCGGCGCGGCGCGCGCGGTGGAGCGCGTCCTCCCGCAGCTCGAGGGGAAGATCGACGGGATGGCGATGCGGGTGCCGGTCCCCGACGGTTCGGTGACCGATCTCGTCGTCCGCCTGCGCTCGCCGGCCACCGTCGAGGCGGTGCACGACCACCTCGAGGAGGCGGCCCGCGGGCCGCGCCTCGAGGGCATCCTCCGGGTCACGCGGGAGGAGCTGGTCTCCCGCGACATCGTCGGCGATCCGCACTCCTCGATCGTCGACGCGACCAGCACGCGCCTTTTGAACGGCCGCCTGCTCAAGCTGGTCGTCTGGTACGACAACGAGTGGGGCTACTCGGCCAGGCTGGTCGACCTCGCGGTGCGGCTGGGGGCCTTCGCGGCCTGAGCCCGACGGGACGGTCCCCGGCGGGACCGCCCGGCAGGCGCCTCCGGCCGCCGCCGCGCGTCCCCGTTCGGCGGACGCGCCGAAAGGGCGCGATTCACGCCGGGAGGGCTGGTACGATCCGCGGGGATCGAGAGCGATGAGACCCTCCCCGGCGACCCGGACGCTCTATCGCGCGGCGGAGCGCGCGGCCCTGCTCGGTCTCGGCGTGAACTTCCTCCTGGGAGTCCTCAAGCTCGGGGCCGGGCTGACGCTGTCCTCCTACGCGCTCCTCGCCGACGCGGTGAACTCCCTCGGGGACACCGTCACCTCCGCGGCGGTGCTCGCTGCCCTCCGCGTGGCGCAGCGGCCGGGCGATGCGGAGCACCCGTACGGCCACACGCGCGCCGAAGCGGTCGCGGGCGCGAACGTCGCGCTGCTGGTGATCCTCTCGGCGGCGGCCCTCGGCTGGAACGCGCTGCGGCGCATCGGCCAAGAGCCGCCGGAGGTCCCGGCGTGGGCGCTGCTCCTGGCGGGCGCGAACGTCGTGGTGAAAGAGGCGCTCTACCGCTACAAGTCGGCGCTCGGACGGCGCGCCGGATCGATGGCCCTTCTGGCCAACGCCTGGGACCACCGGGCCGACGCCTTCAGCGCCTTGGCCGTTTTGGTCGGGCTGGCGGCCGTCCGCTGGCTGGGGGTTCCCTGGGCCGACGAGCTGGCGGCGCTGGTGGTCGTGGCGGCCGTCGTCTGGTCGGCGGGAGAGCTTCTGTGGCGGGCCGCCAGCGAGCTCCTCGACCGCCAGGCCGACCCGGAGCTGGTGCGGCAGGTCGAGCGGGTCGCGCTCGAGGATCCGGGGGTCCGCGGCGTCGAGACGCTGTGGCTCCGCAAGTCCGGCCTGGAGTACTTCGCCGACATCCACGTCGAGGTCGACCCGGGGCTGACCGTCGCCCAGGGCCATGCCATCGCGCACCGGGTGCGCGACCGCATCCACGAGCGCCATCCGCGGGTCCGCTACGTCATGGTCCACGTCGAGCCGCACGAGCCGTGACGGGACCGGGCGGCCCCCGTCAACGCCCGCCCGCCGATTCCGGTGCCTGCTCGGTCGAGGCGAGCCGGAGCAGCGAGCGGAGGAGCACCTTGAGGGCCGAGACGACCTGGTGGTCGTCGCTGTGGAGCAGGAAGTTCGTCGCGCGCAGGAGTTCCAGCTGCTCGGTCGAGTAGTGCTCGTCGTTCCCCTCCGGCCGCCGGCCGCGTCCCGCCACGAGCTGCTCGAGGATGCAGCGCCCGCTCAGGCTCACCGGGCAGCGCTCGGGGCGGTCCTCTCCGGGACCGGCTTCGAAGAGATGGGCGACGTCCAGCCCGAGCGCCGAGGAGAGGCGCGCCAGGGTCCTGAGGGACGGGGCGGCGCGGTCGTTCTCCAGCCGCGACAGGTAGGAAACGGAGATCCCGGCCGCCGACGCGACCTCCTGCTGCGTGAGGCCCGCCTCCAGCCGGAGGCGGAGGAGCTTCTTGCCGAGGCTCACGTGGCACCCCCCCTGCGGGCGCCCGGCCGCGTTCCCCGCAGGCCCGGCACCCCGCCGCAATATACGACGGCCCGCCGGCGAGGGGGCCGAGCGCTGGCCGGAAGGCCCCGCCGGGACGGTCTCGGCGTGAAAAACCGCGGAGATTTATGGATTATTTAGCAAGGCGCGAGGAAACGAGGGTTTGATTCGGGGACGGTCTCGCCGTACTTAGTGAGCCACGAGGTCCTGGGCGGACGGGGGCCGCCGGGAAGGGGAGTGCGCCTCAGCCGACCCCCTCGCCGCGGTCCATCGGAGGACGCCGACGTGATCGATCCCGAACTGTCGAAGATCGAAAGGACGCTGCGCGAGATCCCGTTCCCCACGCGCTTCGCCGTCGAGATTTGCGCCGAGTGCAACCTCGCGTGCTCGATGTGCCATCACCCGTTCATGCGGCGGCCCAAGGGGAACATGCCCTTCGAGCTGTGGAAGCGCTGCGCGGACCAGATCGCGGCCATCGCACCCAAGACCGCCTGTTGGTTCTCGTTTTGCGGCGAGCCGCTGCTCGAGCCGGAGCGGCTGATGCGCATGCTCCGGTACGGCAAGGAGGTCGGCCTCCAGTCGCTCAACGTCAACACCAACGGGATGCTCCTCACGCCGGACGTCGCCGGTCCGCTCCTCGACACGGGCGTCGATCTGATCGTCATCGGCATCGACGGCTTCTCGGCCGAGGTCTACTCGAAGCTGCGCTGCGGGGGAGACCGCGACGTCGTCTACGCCAACACCGAGGCGCTGCTGAAGATCCGCGACGCCAAGAACGCTCCCACCGAGATCCAGGTGCAGTTCATCGAGATGGACGAGAACGAGCACGAGCTGGAGCAGTTCAGCCGCTACTGGCTCGAGCGCGGCGCGACGCTCAAGGTGAGGAACAAGCTGAGCTGGGGCGGGAAGTTCGAAACGCCGGTCTGCGTGCCGTTCGAGGAGCGCATTCCGTGCCCGTGGGCGATGACGATGATGCACGTCTTCTGGGACGGCCGCGTTCCCCGCTGCCCCGGCGACACCGAGGGGGAGGAGGGCGTCGGCAACGCCTGGGACGAGCCGCTGGCCACGCTCTGGGCGCGGCTGGGCAAGTACCGCCGGCTCCATCTCGAGCACCGCTTCTCCGAGCTGCCGGAGCGCTGTCAGAGCTGCAAGGACTGGATGACGGGCGCCGCCAAGCGGATCCGGCCCGAGGCCGCCGCGGACGGCCGCCGGGCCCAGGCCTGAGGCGGTGCCATGAGGACGCTGTACCTGTGCGGGGGCGGCAACCCTGAAGGTGTCCGCCTCGCGCTGCGCGTGAACGAGGTCGAGAAGCGCTGGGACCGGATCGTGCTGCTCGACGACGATCCCGCCAAGCACGGGCGCGAGTTCATGGGGGTTCCGTGCATCGGCGGGTTCGGCGTTCTCGCGGAGGCCGATCCGAAGCGCTCGTGGGTGGCCAATCTCGTGGCGCGGACGACCGTCCGGCGCTGGCGGGCGAGAAACAAGATCGCCTCCTACGGCCTGCCGTTCGCCCGCCTCGTCGACCCGGAGGTGGACACGAGCGGCGCGGAGCTGGCGACCGACGTGATCGTCTACCGCTATGCGACCATCGGCCCCGAGGCGCGCATCGCCGACGGATGCTGCGTGTTCATGGGGGCGGTGGTCGGACACGAGGCGATCCTCGAGCGCGGCTGCGTGGTGGCCCCGAACGCCGCCATCAACGCCCGCGTGCACCTGGGGGAGGGGGTCTACGTCGGCTCTTGCGCCGCCATCCTGCCGGAGGTGGAGATCGGCGCTTGGGCTACCGTCGGCGCCTGCTCGATGGTGGTCCAGCGGATCGAGGCCGGGGAGACGGTGATGGGCGTCCCCGGCCGCGCGCTCAAGCTGCGGGCCAAGGTGCCGCCCGATCTCGGCACGCCGCAGCCGGAGCCGGCGGGGCGCGGTGAGTCCCAGGAGCGGTGACCAGGAGCGACCTCGATGGAAACGACGCAGACGAGCGAGATCGAGCGGGCCATCTACGCAGCGATCGACGAAGCGACGCGGGAGCCGGTCGAGCCGGGCGGGCCCGGCCGGACACCCGATACGGTCCTGGTGGGCGACGATCCGCTGCTCGACTCGATGACGTTCGTGATGTTCGCCCTCAACCTGGAGAAGGAACTCGATCGCCGCTACGGCGAGACGATCAGCGTGATGGATCTGATCGCCGCCGGCGAGCAACTGACGGTCGAGGCCCTCGCGCGCCGCATCGCCCGCCGCCTGGGCCCGCGCGGGGAGTGACCGGGTGGTGCGCGACGGCGCGGGAGCGGCGGGGCACTCGCCGGACCTTCCCGTCCCCGGCCCCGTCGACCGCGCGTTCTTCGGACCGGATGCCCGCTTCCACCACGTCGGCCTCGCCGTGGAGCGCCTGCCGGATCTCGTGCCGGAGGAGGCGATCACGCCCAACCGCACCGAGGGGGTGCGGATGGCGTTCGTCCGCGTCGGCGGGGCACTGCTGGAGCTCCTCGAGCCGCTGGGCGAGCGCTCCCCGATCGCCCGTTCGCTGGCGGAAGGGAGGAAGCTGCTCCACGTCTGCTTCGAGGTCGGCGACCTGGAGAGCGCGCTGGAGACCTGCCGGCCGGAGGGATTCCACCGGATCTCGCCGGTGCGGGCCGTGCCGGAGTTCGGAGGGCGGCGTATCGTCTGGGTGCTGAGCCGGGAGTACGGGCTCGTCGAGCTGATCGAGCGGGGCTGAAGGCATGGGACCGATCCTGATCACCGGGTCCGAGGGGCTGGTCGGTCGAGGGCTGCGGCGGGTCCTGGAGGCGCAAGGCGTTCCGGTGAGGCGGTACGACCTGCGCGGTCCGGAACGGTGCGACGTGCTCGACCGCGACCGGCTCCTCCGGGCGGCCGAAGGCTGTGCTGGGATCGTGCACCTCGCCGGTGTCAGCCGCGTCGTGTGGGGCCAGCGCGCTCCCCGGAACTGCCTGCGGCAGAACGTCCTCGGGACGCGCCGCGTCCTCGACGCGGCGCTGCGGTCCCCCTCGCGGCCCTTCGTCCTGTTCGCCAGCAGCCGGGAGGTCTACGGCCGATCCCGCCACCTTCCGGCCACCGAAGACGCGCCGCTCGCACCGGTCAACGTCTACGGCCGGTCGAAGCTGATCGCCGAGCGAGACGTCCTGGCCGCCTGCCGCCTCGGCCTCCGGACGGCGGTCGTCCGACTGTCCAACGTCTACGGCGACGTGGACGATCATCCGGACCGGGTCGTCCCGGCCTTCGCCCGCACCGCGGCGGAGGGAGGGACGATCCGGATCTGCGGCCGGTCGAATTGCTTCGACTTCACGCACGTGGAGGACGCCGCGCGCGGCGTCGTCGCCCTCGTCCACCTGCTTCTGGACGGCGAGCGAGGCCTTCCGCACGTCCACCTGCTCACCGGACGGCCGACCACGCTCGGTCGCCTGGCTGCGCTCGCCGCCGCGAACGCGGCCCCGGGGCTGACGGTGGTCGACGCACCTCCGCGGCGGTTCGACGTCGAGCGGTTCTTCGGCGACCCGCGGCGCGCCGAGCGGATCCTCGGGTGGCGCGCGCGGATCACGGTGGAGGAGGGGATGGTCCGGCTCGTGCGAGAGTTCGCCGAGAGGGCGGCCGGCGCCGGCCGGACGGCGCGTGCCGTCTGAGGCGATACGCTCCTGGGCCGGATCGCCCGGAAACACCGTAGCGAAACGCCGCATCAGACCGCTCGATGGCCCGCACGAAACCCGAGCGGTCCGCGGCAAGGCTTCGGAGGTGCACCCTCAATGGTGCGAAACGCTCCGCAACTCAACGGCAGGTAGAGACTCCGGGACGATCTCGCGGCCACGCGGCCGCCCGAGGTCATAACCTCCGAGTGCTCAATGGTTTCGGTGCGAGAACGCACCATCGGGGAAGCACCCCTCCAAGGCTTTCGAAACAGGGCCGGCCACGCCGCACCGAGCGCGGCCCAACCGATCGCCGGGCAGTTCGGGGAAACGATCCACTCGCGGGAGGGCCGGTGACGAGCGGGAGGAAGCCGGCCGCCGCACCGCCGATCGCGCCGCCCCGAGTCCCGTCGCGGCATTCGTCGCCCCCGCTGCGCGCAAGGCCCTCGCCGCGTCGGCCGCTTTCGCGTGCGTGATCCGCCCGGATCAGATCCTTGACCGCCATCACGGACGGCCGTGATCGAACGCACCGGCGCGCGGGCAGGCGTGCTCCGAGCTGACTAGACTCGTTTCCTCTGCGGTGGGAGACGACGCGAGTCGACGCGCGTCGGGCCCGCACGTGGCGCGCCGGCCCGCACCGCAGATCCACGTTCCCCTGCCCTCTGCAAGGCCCGCGGCACGCCGGCAGCGGCGTGCGCGGAGGGCACGTGCGTGCGAGGGCGGTGCGGTCGCGCGGCGCCGAAGGAGGCGGCATGCGACGCATCGAGGGGAAGCGGGAGCGTCCGGCGCGGAGCGCCGGCGACCGTTGGTTCGTGTTCTGGGCCGCGCTTCTGGTCGCCGCGGGCGCGACCGGAGCGGCTCTGGCGTATCAGACCTATTCGGAGAACCGTGACGCGACGAACTGCCGCGCCTGTCACGGAGATTTCCGCAGCAACCACTACATCTCGAACACCGACGGCCAGGACTGGGGCAATCTCCACAACATCCACCGCTACGACATGCTGGACGGCGAGTGCGACGCCTGCCACAAGGGGGGCAAGTTCCCCGTCCGGATCGGCGAGTCGAGCGGGGTGGCGAACCTCCCGCCCTACGGATGCTCGGGATGCCACGGCCGCGCCGAGGACGGGTCCGGAACGGGCACCCAGGGGTTCGGCGCCGGGCTGCGCCAGCATCACTGGCGCGCAGGGGTGACCGAGTGCGGCCTGTGCCATCCGGACGCCGATCCCGCCTCGTACACGCCCGTCGGTGAAACGGTCCTGCCGCCGTACTACGGAAAGCCGGGATGGCCGAGGATCCCGAAGGACCCGTGCAACCCGCCGCCCGACTACACCGAGAACAAGGCGGGAGCGCTCGAGGGACTCGACAACGACGGCGACCTGTCCTACGACACCGCCGATCCGGACTGCGGGCCCTCGGCGACACCGGGAGAGGTGTCGGGAGGCTCGCTGGCGCAGATGACGGCGGAACGGCTCGCCTCCGGCGCGATCCACATCACCTACGCGCCCGCCTGCGCCGCCACCGACAACGTGATCGAGTACGGACCGCTCGATCAGGTGGCCAGCTACGCCTACAGCGGGCAGGAGTGCGCGATCGGCAACTCCGGGAGCTACGACTGGATGCCGCCGTCCTCGCCGGCGTCGCTCTTCTTCGTGGTGGTCGCCAACGACGGCTCGGTCGAGGGCTCCTACGGGGTGGACAGCGGCGGCGCCGAACGCCCGGAAGACACCTCCAGCACGCTCTGCCCGTTCCCGCAGGACCTGGCCAACCGCTGCGATTGACGATTCGCCGGGCCGCCCCCGGGCACGGGGCCGGGGGCGGCGCCGCCGGCGGGGGCCCGAGGACGGGGCCCCCGCCGCGGCCGCTCCTCAGGCGTAGCTGTGGAGCCCGACGATCACGAAGTTCACCGCGATCCAGTTGAACAGCATCACGGCGCATCCGACGATCGCGAGGATCGCCGTCCAGAACGCCTTGTCCTTCACCTTCAGCCGCACGTGCAGGAGGATGAGGAAGACGATCCAGGTGTTGAGGGCGAAGACCTCCTTGGGGTCCCAGCCCCAGGGACGCCCCCAGGACACGTCGGCCCACACCGCCCCGAGGATCGTCCCCACCCACAGGGCGAGGAACGCCACCTCGAGGAAGATCATCGTCGCGCCGTCGAGGCTCTTCGCCAGGCCCACGTTCAGCGCCTCGCCGGGCCGGATGCGGCGGCCGAGGATGAGGGAGGCCGCTCCCCCCTCGACGGCCACGGTGGCGCTGCCCCCGCTGCCGGCCCACACCTCCCGCAGGCGGGAGGAAGTGCTGAACGTCATCGCGAACCGCAGCCCGAGGTAGAGGAGCGCGGTCACCGCCGCGAAGAAGATCAGGGCGTAGGAGGCGATGACGATGTTCGTGTGGATGTAGAGCCAGATCGTCCGGTCGAGCACCGGCATCAGCACGCCGATGTCGGAGTCGAGAGCGACCGGCATGAAGTTGGCGACCATCATCGCCGTCATCGCGTAGGCCGACGCTCCGAGGGCGGGGAGGTTCTTCACCGGCCAGCGCCGCAGGACCAGCTCCATCACCAGGGCCGCCGCGCCGCCGAACCAGGCGGAAGCGGTGATCGCCTCGAACATGTTCGCGTTGGGGATCCGTCCGGCGAGGTACCAGCGCAGGCCGATGGAGAGCGTGTGCAGCAGGAACGCGGCCACGAACAGCAGGAGCCCCACCGCCCTCGCCCAGCGGAACCCGTAAGCGGTGGCCATCAGCAGGAAGGGGAGGGCGAGGAAGTAGAGGATCCACGTCTGCGTCAGCTTGTTGTTGCGGTAGTACCAGTGCTCCCACGCCCGGCGCCGCTCCGACGGGTAAAGCGACGGTTCCACGGAGGCGAGCGTTTCGGCGAGCGTTCGGATCGACTCGTTCGCCTTGGCGGCGTCCTGGAAGCGCCACGCCTCGGCCAGCCCTGTCCAGGCCTCGCGCAGCTTCGCGGCCACCTCCTCCGGCAACCCGGGGACCCCGCCGCCGGAGCGCATCCCGGCGTGGGCGGGGATGTCGGGCATTTGCGGGCGCTCGATCGCGTCGATCGAGTACCACGGATCCAGCGGCGTGCCGCCCGGGGGCGGAATCACGCGGAAGATCGAGCGCAGGACGCGGGCGTCCGCCAGGGCGCGGGCATCTTCGAGCTTCTGGACCTCCTTGTTCGCGCGCATGAGGTCCCGCTGCAGCTCGGAGAGGACGTCACGCACGACGGGGTGGTCGAGGAACATCAGCGACACGAACCCCGTCTCCTCGATGCGGTCCAGCTCCGGATCGGAGATCGGCCCCGTCCGCTCGTCGCGGGAGGTGACGCTGCGGATCTTCTGCACGAGCTGCTGCCGGAACGGCTTCTTTCGGATGTAGACGATGTTCGTGCCGGCGTAGTGCTCCGGGACCAGCATCAGGTCGAGGAACACCAGCACCGGATCGAGCTTCCTCATCGCCCGGGAGCTGTTGACGTACTTCAGCTTCTCGCGGGCGAGGGAGTCGACCGTCTTCAGCCGGCCGCCGTCCTGGACGGCCGCCAGCCGGATCGGATCGAGGTCGAGCGCGGCGGCGAACGACTTGCTCACGGAGAGCTCGATCGCCGGCTCGCCGGCGGCGAGGAGCGGCGAGATCCCGGCCGCGGCGAGGCTCGCCGCGAGCAGGAGGGCGCCGCCGGTGCGGGGGAATCTACGCTTCTGGTTGCTCATGGCGCGTCTCCTCGGGTCACGCGTCCGACCGGCTCGTCGAGCCGCCGACGGCCACCGGTTCGAGCTCCGGTTCGGGGGCCGGCGCCGCGGGCGCCGCGACGGCTTCGGCCGCGCGCCTCCGGCGGAGCAGGATCGGCTTGATGTAGAAGGCCCAGAAGGTGCCGAAAACGGTGAGCAGGCTCCCCCAGAGCATGATCGCGACGCCGTGCCGATTGCCGACACCGAGCCCCGTGTAGTTCATGCCGGCGTAGTTGGCCTGGGGAACGGGCGGATCCCAGGTGCTCTGGAAGAACCACCAGCCGCGGTAGGCGGTCGGCTGGTTGCTGCGGATCTCCTTGATGTCGGACCAGCCGCCGTCCTCGCGGAAGCGGACCAGGCTGATGTAGTCCCGCTCCCGCGTTCCGCCGGTGTACGTTTCGAGCTGGAACGCCTCCAGCGCCACCGGCGCGGGGAGGGGCAGCGTGCGGCGGGAGAAGAGCAGCTCGATGGCCCGGCCGTCGGGGAGCGTCACCCGCTGCGGGAAGAACCCGGCCCGGCTGGGATGCGCGTAGTGGCTGTAGCGCACCCAATAGCGCTCGGCGCCCTGCGGGCCCGCGATCTCGACCTGCACCGCGGCGTACGCCATGCCGGCCTTCCGGTCGCGCTCGCGCCACGGAATCACCACCGGCCGCAGCACCTTCCTCGCCTTCTCGCTGACCGCCGCGATCGTCACCTGGAGATCGTCGAAGGGGAACACCACCGGCACGCCCAGCTTCGCCGGCCTGTGAGTCACCTGGCCGGCGCCGTCGACGACGATCGCGTGCAGCCCGACGGGCCCGGCGACCAGCGTGAGGCCGGGCAAGGAGAGGTTCTCCACCTCGATGCGGATCGAATCGTCGAGGATTCGGCCCGCCTGGTGTCCGCTCTCGTCGATGTCCTGCGAGAGTTCGACCTGGGGCGTCACGACCGCCCGGAGGAAGCTGCGGTCGCCCTTCGTCACGCGGACGAGCACCATCGACGCCACGCCGCCCTCCTCGCCGGCCAGCGTCCAGTGCGGCTGCACCTCCAGGACCTGGAGCTTGTACCCGGTTCCCGGAACCGCCACCGCCCGTTCCTGGGCATCGGCGAGGCGAATCCGCCGCGTCACGTGCCGCTCGGGGACCGAGACGACGAGCGTCGACGGGCCGGGAGCGATCAATCGGTCGAGCTCCTCCTGCGACTCGATCCACTTGAAGGAGACGTCGAGCAGTTGGCGCCCCACCTGGACGTGATGCGGATGCGGCGCGTCGGCGTGGAGCGTTCCGCTCGCATTGGTGTTGCCGATGTGGAGCGCGAAGCGCATGAGAGGGTGGAACTCGTCGCCGCCCGGCTCCCACCGCTCCTCGAGATGCGCGAACGGCAGGAACCCGGTCACGCGGACCCGCGTGCCCTCACCGAGCAGTCGTGCCGCCGGAGAGGCGTCCACCGGGATTTCCAGGCGGCGCAGCGGGTGCTCCTCGCCGGGCGGGACGACCACGTCCGCCGCGGCGAGCGCGTATTCGTTGTAGTGCGGCAGGCCGGGAACCGGAAGTTCGATCCACGCATCGTCCCCGGCGCCCGCCGGCCGCACGTGGATCGCAGCGGTGTCCCGCAGGTAGATCCGGTCGGCGGGGGCGTACCTCAGCTCGACCTCGACGTCCTTGTCGACGAGCTTCTCGCCGGTCACCTTGACCGCCCGCCCGCGGCCCGGGAGGACATCCTCCGTGTATTGCGGGTAGCCCACCAGGAGCTGCCGGATGAAGGGATGGGCATCCCCCTCCAGCGGCTGGAAGAAGAGCTGCGCCGCGTAGGTCTCCTTGCCGGCGTCGTCGCCGGAGCGGAGCCGGTAGTGCGGATTGAGGTCGGCCACCTGCACGCGGTAGGCCTTGCCCTCGCCGCGGACGGTCACCGCTTCCCCGGGGCGCAACGTCATCGCCGCGGGAGAACCGCCGGGGAGGGTGATGACGGCCTGGCGCCGGTACACGAGGACGTCGCCCTCGCGCTTCATGCCGAAGTAATAGACGGTGCCGAGCACCACCACGAGGATCCCGCCGTGGGTGAGCCACAGGCCCAGGTGCGGCAGATCGAGGCGGACCTTCCTCACGGTGGCCACCACGAGCGAAAGGCACATCAGGGCCAGCAGCACGTGGAACGGCCACCAGTTGAACCACTCCATCTCCGTCTTTTCGAACGATTGCCGGACGAACCAGTCGGAGAAGGGGGCGAAGCCCGCGGATCCGATCCAGCAGTAGATCAGGATCGCGGTCATGATGACGATGCCGAACGTGAGGCTGCCGACCGCGTCGAGGATGCGATCGAGCGCGCCCCGCGGGGCCGCGGCGGCCGCGCCGCCGGGTCGATTCGGATTCCTGATGGACATGAGGAAACCTCTCTTCGAGGTGTGTCGTATGGGGGGTGCCTCAAACCGGGCTGGAAGGGTTGGTTTTACCTTCCGCTCCCGGCTGGGGCAAACGGCCCCGGACCCCTGGGCCGGGGGGCCCTCGCCGCCGTCCCGGCCGGTCGAAAAAAGTGTATAACTAATTAGGATTATGTGACCATTTAGTAGTATAATTCCCGGCGCAGAGGAACGGGGAAAGGAACGCCCGCGGGCCAGCCGGAAACGGTTTGGCGTTCCTTTCCCAACTCAAGGTCCAACTCGTAATCCGTGCTCGGCCCCGGGGCCGGGCACCGGGAGGGCGAAACCACCATGAGAACCCCCAAGCTGCTGTACGCCGCTTGTGCCCTTGCGTTGCTCGTCGCGCCGGCGGCGCTCGCCAACGGGTCCGGCAACGGCATCGTCGGCAGCCCGCACGACTTCTCGGCGGAGTCGTGGAACTTCCGCCAGGAGATCTGCCGGGTCTGCCACGTGCCGCACGACCACGGCCGGGACATCGGCCTCGTCGGCCTGCTGTGGAACCACGCGCTGCCGAACCATGCCTACACCATGTACTCGTCGGACACGCTCGACGGCGCGATCGATGCCGAGCCGACCGGCATCAGCAAGATGTGCCTCGGCTGCCACGACGGCACGGTCGCCATCGACGAGTTCGACAAGAACATCGGAAGCGGCGGCACGCTCTACATCCAGGACGAGGATCCGGATGCCCGGATCCCGAACGTCCCGGGCGGTGAGGGCACCGACCTGCGGGCCACGCACCCGCTGTCGATCGTCTACGACGAGAACGCGGATCCCGGCCTGCACCCGAAGACCGATCCGATGGGGACCTCCGGGACGATCGCCGACGTCCTCCAGAACGGCAAGGTCCAGTGCAGCTCGTGCCACGACGTGCACGACAGCCCGGGCGAGGCGGTGCCGAACACGCACCTCCTTCGCGTCGCGCAGACCACCAATCAGGGCGGGAGCCCGTCCGGTCTGTGCCTGACCTGCCACGCGAAGTAGCCTTGCGCCATGAGGGGAGAGGGGCCGGAGCCCGCGCGGCCCCTTCCCCGGCGCGTTAGGGCGAATCCCATGAAGAAGACGACGAAGCGGGCCCGTCCGCGGGGACGGACGGCGGCGCTCGTGTTGCTGGCGGCCGGCATCGCCGGCTGCGCGAGTGTCGAGACGAAGAAACCCGGCCCCCAGGAGGGTTTCTTCCCGCCCCCGCCCGACGAGCCCCGGCTGCAGTTCCTGATGGCCGTGACGTCCGACAAGGACGTCCCGGGCCTGCGCAAGGGTCTCACCGCCGCCCTTCTCGGAGACGCGCCCACGCGGCAGCTCGTGCGGCCGCGCGGGGTGGGTGTCCATGACGGCGTGATCTATGTCGCGGACGGCCGCCTCGGAGCGATCGTCCGCATCGACCTGCCCGGCAAGCGGTTCGACCTTTTCGCCGAGGGCCTCGGCAACCCCCTCGGCCTCGACATCGACGACGAAGGCCGCCTCTTCGTCGCCGACGCCGGCCGGAGCCAGGTCGTCGCCTACGACACGGAGACGGGAGCGGTCCTCAAGGGATACGGAAACCCCGACGAGCTCCGTCCGACCGACGTCGCCGTCCTCGGCGACAGGCTGTACGTCACCGACGCCAAGGACCACGAGATCGAGGTCTTCGACAAGGAGACCGGCCGAAAGGTCGGCACCCTCGGCGGCGAGGGGGCGGAGCCGGGCAAGTTCAAGTACCCGGTGGCCATCTATGCCGCCCCCGACGGGAACCTCTACGTCACCGATTCGATGAACTTCCGCGTCCAGAAGTTGACCCCCGAGGGGGAGCCGCTCGCCTCCTTCGGCAAGCTCGGCGACTGGACCGGGAGCTTCACGCGCCCCAAGGGGGTGGCGGTGGACGAGGAGGGCCTGGTCCACGTCCTGGACGCCGGCTTCGAGAACGCGCAGATCTTCCTGCCGGACGGCCAGCCGGCGACTTTCTACGGCGGCTACGGGAACTTCGCCGGCCACATGTACCTGCCGTTCGAGATCACGATCGACCGCTCGCTGCTCGGCTACTTCAAGCACCGCATTTCACCGAAGCTGAAGCCGAAGTACCTCGTTCTCGTCACCAACCAGAGCGGCCCGCACAAACTGAACATCTACGTCTTCGGCGATCCGGCCGGAGAGGGGGCGGGACGCGAGGGGAAGGGATCGTGAGCCGGCCGCGGCGTGGGGCCGCCGTTCCGCGGGGGCGGACCGGTCGCCGCGCCGCGGTGCGGTTGCTGTCGTGCCTTCTGCTCGTCCCGCTGGTGGCGGGCGCTGCCGGGTGCAGCGCGGCTTCCCGCCAGAAGGTGCTCGAAGCGCTGTTCGACGACCCGCCGAGCAAGCGACGGGCCCGCGAGGAGGAGAGGGCCCGGGCCAATCCGGCCCCACCCCAGACCGCCCGGAAAGCGCGGCGGGTGCCGCGGCCGGTCTGGCGGGGCTCCCAGCACGGTCCCGTGGCCGCCCGGCTGTGCCAGGCGTGCCACGTGGCCGCGACCGGAGCGAACCCGGCCCAGGGCGCCGAAGCGGCGCGCCTGCGGCGCCCGGTCGAGAAGCTGTGCGTGTCGTGCCACGAGCGGCGCACCCTGCGCGCCGGCCTCACCTGGGGAGACGACGTCCGCTGGCACGGTCCGGTAGCGGCCGGGCTGTGCACGGCCTGCCACCTTCCCCACCGGAGCCGCGAGGTCAAGCTGCTGCGAGCGGCTCCGGAGACGATCTGCCTCGGGTGTCACGGCGAAAGCCACCTCACCGGCCCGCCCGTGCCGGAGGGGGCCGGCTGTCTCGACTGTCACGACCCGCACGCGCCTCTGATGGGGGGGAGGGGGCCGTGAGGCGGCCGGGTGCGGTGCTGGCGGCGCTCGTCCTGGCCGCACTGGCCGGGAGCGACGCGTACGGGCAGGCGGTCCGCCTGGTCCGTCCCGTGCGGTTCCGGGACGCCACCGGCTTCCTCGAGCTGGGCTACGACTTCGAGCGGCAGGAGAGGGAGCCTCCGGTCGACGGGCAGCTGTTCCGGCAGGAGGAGGGGGCGCTGCTGTACGGGATCGGCGGAGACATCACCGGGTCGTTCCTGCACCCGTCCCTGCTGCCGTTCTCGGTGGGTGGCACGCTGCGGCTGCGGCGGAGCGAGATCGACGCCAACACCGGCGTGTTCCAGGGCTCGAGGAACGCCGATGCCAGCCAGTACCGGGTGCGCCTCGGGATCGCGCCGGCCTTCCGCTGGAACGGGGAGATCACCGGCCACCAGTCCATCCAGGACATCGACAGCACGTTTGCCCCGACGAGGCGCGTCCTGCGCCGCGAGCTCCGGGCCACTCTCCGCCGCCGCTCGCGCGTCTGGCCCCTCACTTTCTACGCCGACCGCGCGCGGACCGAAGGGATCGAGGGGGACCCGCGGGACGAGCGGCGCACGAGCTGGGGATTCCAGCTCGACCAGCGGGGGCGGTTCTCCACCATGCGGCTGGAGAGCGAGCTCCAGGACTATGTCGAGCGCTCCACGCGCCAGGACTACCGGCAGGTCCGCGTTTCGCTCTCCCACCGTTACCGCGCCCTCGCCTCCCGCACGCTGACGTTCAACACGACCCTCTTCGGTTACGACCGGGCGGGAACCGCCGATTTCCGCTACGCGATCGGCGCGGAGTCGGTCGAGTGGCGCCCGAACGACGATTTCCAGCTCGGGGGCCGGCTCGAGCGCCTGGAGCAGGAGGACCTCCTGGGGCGCCTCGTGACGCGGCGCGGTTCGATCGGGCTCGAGCACCGGCTGTGGGGCTCGCTGGTCACCACGGCGGCGGCCGACCTGCAGGACACCGATCTTCCGGAGGCCGGGACCGAAACCCTCCGCGAGTACCGCGCGGGGCTCGACTACACGCGCCACCTCACCGCCGGCACCCTCCACCTGGCCGTGGGCCGCCGGCTGCGCCGGGACGACCAGGATCTCCCCGCGCGCCGCAGGATCGTCTCCGAAGAGCACCTGGTGGAGGACGGGCTGCCGATCCTCCTCGACACGCCGGGGATCGAGCCCGACACGATCGAGGTCACCGACGTCACCGGAACGGTCGTCTACACGGAGGGGATCGATTACGAGGTTCTCGCGGCGGGCGGCGTGGTCGAGCTGCGGATCCTCCCGGGCAGCGCGATCCAGGCCGGCGACACGATCCTCGTCCGTTTCGCGGTCACCACCAGCCCGGCGCTCGACGTGAGGACCCGGTCGAACCGGTACCTGCTGGGGTGGCGGGACCGGAGCGGGGTCTGGTTCCGGCTCAGCCGGACCAAGCAGGCGCAGGACCTCATCGCCGGAACGCCGGACGGCCGGATCGACCAGACTCTGGAGAAGATCTATTCCGGCGGCGTGAGCCGGCGGAGGTGGCAGATCGAGGGCACGCGGCACACCAAGAAGAGCTTCATCCTGCCGTTCGCCCGCTGGAACGCGTCGCTGAGGTGGGGGATCGTGGAGACGCGATTCCTCCAGTTCGACTTCGACGCGATGAAGCAGAGGACGACGTTCCCCGACCGCCCCGGCGAGCGGATCGACCTCGAACGGGCTGGCGTCGACCTGAGGCTGCGGTTGCGCCGGACGCGGCTGACGGCGGGGCTGGACCGGTGGGACGAATTCGTGCTCGACCGGGAGGGACGTTACTTCGAAGCCCACCTGCAGCTCGACTGGCGGTTCCGGGCCTTCGAACTGGTCGCCCGGGCGCGCCGGCGCCTGCAGGACATCGAGCTTTCGGGGCGAGACGACCGCGACGAGGTCGTCCTGCTCTTGAGGAGGTACTTCCGGTGAGGCTGGCCGCCGTCACGGCGATCGCCGCGGCCGTCGTGGCCGCGTCGCTGGGATGCGGAAGCGTCCGTGCCCCCGCCTACCGGGCGGCGGAGGGGCCGGGCCCGGTCTGGCCCTCTCCTCCGGCCCGCCCGCGCGTGGCGTGGTCCGGCGAGTACGCCGCCCGGGGCCGGGGTTACGTGCGTCCCCACGGGGTCGGCGTCGGGCCGGAGGGCCGTGTCTGCGTGGCCGATCCCGGGGCGCGGGTCGTGTGGCTGCACGACCCGGGCCGGCCCGGCCGGGCGGTGGGGCGGCGGCACCTCGTCAGCCCGATCGACTGCGTCCTGCTCGGCGACCGGCTCTTCGTCGCCGACTCCGCGGCGGGAAGCGTGGTCGCTTTCGACGCGCGGGGCGAGGAGCTGTGGCGGACGGCTGCCGACGCAATCGAGCGCCCGACGGGGATGGCGCTGGACCGGAACCGCGACCGGCTGTGGGTGGCCGACGCTCTCGGCCACCGCATCGTCGCCCTCGATCTCGAGGGCCGCCGGGTGGCGGCCATCGGCGGCCGGGGATCCGGTCCCGGGCAGTTCAACTACCCGATCGACGTCGCCGTCGGTCCCCGCGGCCGCCTGTTCGTTCTCGACGCCATGAACTTCCGCGTCCAGATTCTGGATGCGGCGGGAACGCCGGTCTCGTCGTTCGGATTCGCCGGTGACGGTCCGGGGACCTTCTCGAGGCCCCGGGGACTCGGCGTGGACGGCGAGGGGAGGATCTTCGTGGCCGACGCCCTGTTCGACAACGTGCAGATCTTCGACCCGGAGGGGCGCCTCCTGCTCGCCGTGGGCCGGCGCGGTCGCGGCCCGGGCCAGTTCTGGATGCCGGCCGGCGTCGCGATCGGTCCGGAGGGCCGCCTCTTCGTGGCCGACGCCTACAACCACCGCGTGCAGGTCTTCCGGATGCTGGGAGAAGGAGCATGAGGATCCGCTGGGGTGCAGCGCTGCTGGCGGCCGGTTGCGCCACGGCGCTGGCCGGCATCGACCAGACGAAGCACAACCTGGGCACCACGGGACCGGGCGAGGTCAAGGCGCTGACCGAGGAGCGCATCTGCATCTTCTGCCACGCCCCGCACCGGGCCCGCACGCAGGCGCCGCTGTGGAACCGCGAGGACAGCACCGCGACCTATCTCCTCTACGACTCGACCACTCTCGACGCGCTGCCGGACCAGCCCACCGGCGCGAGCCGGATGTGCCTGTCCTGCCACGACGGGACGGTGGCGCTGGGGGATCTGCACTCCGAGCCGTCGGAGATCGAGTTCCCGGCGGGCCACCGCTACCTGGACGAGACGACGGGGAGCCTCGGGACGGACCTGGGTGACGACCACCCGATCTCCTTCGTGTACGACTCGGGTTTGGTCTCGCAGGACCCGGAGCTGCGCGACCCTCAGGCGATCCCGCCGCCCGTCCATCTGGACAGCAGCTCGCAGCTCCAGTGCACCTCGTGCCACGACCCGCACGACGACACCTACGGCAAGTTCCTCCTCACGTCGGACACCGGCGGCCAGCTGTGCACCTCCTGCCACGACAAGACCAACTGGGACACGTCGGTCCATGCGACCTCGACGGCCCAATGGGACGGCACCCCGCCGGATCCCTGGCCGGGGTCGTCGGACCGCACCGTCGCCGACAACGCCTGCCGGTCGTGCCACACGCCGCACACGGCGGCGCAGCCGGAGCGGCTGGTCAAGCGCGCGCCGGAGGAGGAGGCCTGCTACGCCTGCCACAACGGTCACGTGGCGACGCTCGACATCCAAGCCGAGTTCCAGAAGAGCTACACGCATCCCATCGACGTGACGCAGGGCGTGCACGAGCCGGACGAGGATCCGTTCCTGATGGCGCGGCACGTCGAGTGTGCCGACTGCCACGAGCCGCACCAGGCGTGGCACGCGCCGGCCTCGCCACCGGCGGCCTCGGGGGCGCTGCGCGGAACCAGCGGAATCGACATCGACGGACAGCCGGTGAAGCCGGTGCAGTTCATGTACGAGGTCTGCTTCAAGTGCCACGCCGACACGACCAACGCCACTCAGGCGATACCGAGGACGGCGGGGGAGATCAACACGCGCCTCGAGTTCGCGCCGGACGCCATCTCGTTCCACCCGGTCGCCCAACCGGGCAAGAACCCGGACGTTCCGTCGCTGATCCCGCCGCTGACCGAGTCGAGCCAGATCTACTGCACCGACTGTCACGCCTCGGACCAGGCGGACAGCGGCGGCTCGCAGGGCCCGCACGGCAGCGTCAACCCGTTCATCCTGCGGCTCAACTACGACACCGACGACTACACGCCGGAGAGCAGCCAGGCCTACGCGCTGTGCTACCGCTGCCACAGCCGCAGTGTCCTGCTGAGCAAGAACCAGAGCGGCTTCAAGCTCCACAAGAAGCACGTCGTCGGCGAGGACGCCCCTTGCTCGGCCTGCCACGACCCGCACGGGGTTTCGTCGGTCGCCGGAGATCCGACCGGCAACACGCATCTGATCAGCTTCGACACGCGCATCGTCTCGCCCAACAGGAAGGGGATCCTCCGGTTCGAGGACCTCGGCACGCACCGGGGATCCTGCTCGCTGAAATGCCACGGGGAGGACCATGACCGGAAGAGCTACTAGGCGCTGCGTCGCCGCGTTCCTGCTGGCCGCCGCCTGGCCGGCCGCCGCCCAGCAGGCGGCCCCGCCCCCGGACGCCGGGGAGGGCAACTGCCTGACCTCCGGCTGCCATGCGAACCTGGCGGAAGGGGCGGTCGTGCACATGCCGGTCGAGGACGAGGCGTGCGACCTGTGCCACACGCCGCGGGCGACCGGGCACGCCTTCGACACGCCCGACCCGATCGGCGAGACCTGCCTCGGCTGTCACGACGATCCGGCGGGGGGGATGACGGGACACGTGCACGGCCCGGTGGCGGCGGGCCGCTGCACCGGGTGCCACGATCCGCACCGGTCGGACCGCGGGAAGCTGTTGCGGGCCGATTCGCCGGAGTTGTGCTGGCGGTGCCACGGGCGCGTGCAGACGTGGGAGGGGCGCCGCCCGGTGAGGAACGTGAAGGAGGAGATCGAAACGGCGGAGCTGCCGCACGGCGCCGTCGATGCGGGGTGCGACACCTGCCATCCGCCGCACGCCTCGGACTACGGCCGGCTCGTGACGGACGCGTTTCCGGACGGCCCCTACGCCCGCGGGGCGGAGGGAAGCTACGCGCTCTGCTTCGCCTGCCACGACGAGACGATGCTGGAAGAGGGTGCGGACACCGGATTCCGGAACGAGCAGAAGAACCTTCACCGCGTGCACGTGGCGCGCGAGAAGAGCCGCTCGTGCGCTCTGTGCCACTCGCCGCACGGTGGGGCAGCCCACCTGATCCGCAGCCGCGCCCCGTTCGGCCAATGGGATCTTCCGATCGACTACGAGCCGCTTGCCGACGGCGGCCGCTGCGCGGTCGCTTGCCACGAGCAGCGCGAGTACCACCGCGGAGGCGCGGAAACGGCCGCGGGCGGCTCGTGACCGCCGCAGCGGCTTACAGGCATGACGTTCCATGTTCCATTGCGCGGATCCGCCTGGTCTAGGACAATCAGGTGGGCCACACAGGCTTCACCCCGCCCGATCGCCTTCGCGCGGATCGGCGGGGGACAGGAGGCACGCAATGACCGGAATTCGCAAGGGTTTCGCGGCGGTCGCGGCACTCGCGTTCCTCGCGGGCGGTATGGCGCTCGCCGCGGAGCACGAGTTCGTCGGGACCAAGACGTGCAAGAAGTGCCACATCAAGCAGTGGAAGAGCTGGTCCCAGACGCGCATGGCCAAGGCGTTCGACATCCTCAAGCCCGGCGAGCGGGCGGAGGCGAAGAAGGCGGCGGGGCTCGATCCTCAGAAGGACTACACGACCGATCCGAACTGCCTGAAGTGCCACACGACGGGATACGGAAAGCCCGGCGGCTTCAAGGACATCGCCTCCACGCCCGACCGTGCCGGCGTCGGCTGTGAAATGTGTCACGGCGCGGGCAAGGACTACACGAAGCCCGACGTGATGAGCCTCAAGAACAAGAACTTCAAGCACGCCGACGCGGTGGCCGCCGGTATGGTGGACAAGGTGTCGGAGAAGCAGTGCCTCGCCTGTCACAACGAAGAGAGCCCCTTCCACGGCGGCAAGTACGCGTTCAATTTCGAGGAGCGGAAGGACAAGGGCACCCACGAACACTATCCGCTCAAGTACCAGCACTGACCGGCCGGAGCCGGCGATTCCGGGCGGCGGCGCGGGACAGCGCCGCCGCCGCCATATTGGGCCGCGAGCGGCCTGAAATGGGGACGGACGATGACGATGAGGACGAAGATCGGCCTCGCCGGGGCGCTGGCGGCCTTGCTGCTCGCCGGCGGCCTCGAGGCCGCGGCGCTCGCGGGCGACAAGCCGCTTCCCCCCGGCCATCCGCCGGTGGGCGGCGCCCGGCCGTTTGCCATCGAGCCTCCGCCGCCGGGAGCGGGACAGGGGGACAAGGCGCTGACCTGGGACGTTCCGGCCGGGTGGGTCGCGGAGAAGCCGGCCAACCCGATGCGCCGGGCGCAGTACCGGATCCCGGGCCCGGGAGGCGAGGCCCAGTGCGTCGTCTTCTACTTCGGTCCGGGTCTGGGCGGCGAGCCCCGCGCGAACGCGCTGCGGTGGGCCGGCCAATTCCGTCCGGCGGGAGGGAAGACGCCGGAAGAGGCGCTCAAGACCGAAACCCGCCGCGTCGGCGGCGTCGAGGTCCTCGTGGTGGAGATCGAGGGGACCTACG
The DNA here is from genome assembly GCA_003696075.1 of Acidobacteriota bacterium. Lineage (NCBI taxonomy): Bacteria > Pseudomonadati > Acidobacteriota > Acidobacteriota bacterium. Next base: position 11,523 of record RFHH01000141.1, on the reverse strand, counting down.
TCGGCATGATGGGCGGCGGCCCGCCGAAGCCCGGGTACATGCTCCTCGGCGCCATCGCCAAGGGCCCCGACGCGAACTGGTTCTTCAAGCTCACCGGCCCGGCGGAGACGGTGAAAGCGCAGCGGAAGGCGTTCGACGCCCTGATCGCTTCCCTGCGGCCCGGCCGGAGCGGAGCTCGGGGGCGGCATCCCGCCTGACCGCGGAAGCGCCGCGACATCCGTCCGGCCGGTGGCGCCGGAGCGCCCCGCGGCGAAGCTTCCGGTGTGCCCGGACCCCCGCGCCGCGCGCCGGTGCGCGCGGATCTTCAAAGGGCAGGGCCCCGAAGGCCTTTTCCCGGGTGCCCCGCGCGCCCGCCGGGCGGGTCGTCCCGCGGGGCCAAAAGACGCGCCCGGACGCTCGTCCCGGTGCCGGCAGGCATTCCCAACGGCTCGTGCGGCAGCGAGCGGTTCGACGGGAACGAGGGGGACGGCGTCCTGACGGCGGGGCTGGTGGCGCGCCGCGGCCGCGGCCGTTCCGGAGCGCGATCCGCCGAGCACCGCTCCGGGCCGGCGTCGAGGGCGCTGCGCTCGCCGCTGAGCGGGCGCAGGCGCAAGCTTGACTCATATCAAACCAAGCTGACGCCACAGGCTTTACACTCCGCCGCCGGCTGAGTCGGGCCCGGCCCCAGCGGACGCTTGACAGGCAAGCGTTTCCTTCGGTAGCGTCCGCCCGCCCGCGATGGCCGGGATGTTCGTGCGGCGCCCGGATGGGCGCCGGAATCCTCGAAGACGTGGTGAGCGACGAAGGGAGGCCCGCGGAATGAGCGCATCCTTGTCCACCACGCGCCGGCGCTTCGTCAACTGGTTTCTCGGCACGTCGGTCGGCGCACTGGTTCTGTCGATCCTGTATCCCGTCTTGAGGTTCATCAGTCCGCCGAAGATGCCGGAGGCGACCACCAACGAGGTCGACGCCGGACCGGTCACCGATCCGGAACTGGCGGAGAAGGGGTTCAAGATCGTACGGTTCGGCGCCGAGCCGGTGATCCTGATCAAGGCGGGCGAGAACGATTTCCGGGCCTTCACCGCGACCTGCACCCATCTCGAGTGCATCGTCGAGTACCGGAAGGACAAGCGCCTGATCTGGTGCAACTGCCACGACGGGCAGTACGACCTCAGCGGGCGCAACATTGCGGGACCTCCCCCGAAGCCGCTGACACCGCTGAAGGTCAACCTCGTGCGCCGGGGGGCGGGCCAGCCCCCGAGCATCGTCATCTCGAGGAGCTGACACGATGAGCGTTGCGGCGAAGGTCCAGGCTTGGCTCGACGAGCGCGTGCCGCTGTCCGCGGTGCGGGAGCTGATGGCGAAGAAGACGGTCCCCGTGCACAAGTACACCGTCTTCTACTACCTCGGCGGGATGACGCTGTTCTTCTTCATCTGCCAGGTGATGACCGGCATCCTGCTGATGCTCTACTACCGGCCCTCCGCGGACGAGGCCTTCGAGTCGGTCGAGTTCATCATGACCACGGTCCCCTTCGGCTGGCTGATCCGGTCGATCCACTCGTGGTCCGCGAACTTGATGATCTACTTCGCGATGCTCCACCTGGTGAGCGTCTTCTTCCTGAAGGCCTACCGCAAGCCGCGGGAGCTGACGTGGGTGACCGGCTGCCTCGCGCTCTTCCTCGCCATGGGGTTCGGGTTTTCCGGATACCTCCTGCCGTGGAACAAGCTCGCCTTCTTCGCCACCAAGGTCGGCACGGACATCGCCGGATCGGTGCCGATCGTCGGTGAGTTCATGCTGCGCTTCCTCCGAGGCGGCGACCGGGTGACGGGAGGCACTCTCTCCCGTTTCTACGGCTGGCACGTGGCCATCCTGCCCGCCCTGATGTTCGCGGTCCTGGGGCTGCATCTCCTTCTCGTACAGCTCCAGGGAATGAGCATTCCGCCCAAGATCGAGCGAGAGGGGAAGCTGCGGCGTCCGATGCGGTTCTTCCCCGGATTCCTCCTCCGCGACCTCTTCGGGTGGACGATGGCGCTCGGCGTCCTGGCCGCTCTCGCGGCCCTCTTCCCCTGGGAGCTGGGCGAGAAGGCGGACCCGTTCGCGCCGGCGTATCAGAACATCCGCCCGGAGTGGTACTTCATGTTCATGTTCCAGACCCTGAAACTGGTTCCGGGCGGGGAGATCTTCGGCATCGAGTACGAGGCGATCCCGATCATGGGCTTCGGTCTGGTGGGGCTCCTCCTGCTGCTCGTGCCGTTTCTCGACAGGGGAATCGTCACGCGGGGAAAGAGCCCCGGGTTCACTGCTGTCGGGGTCATCGGAGTCGTCTATGTCGTGGTGATGACGGCGTGGGGTTACCACTCCCTCGCGCCCATCTGGGTCGTGCTGGCGACCGCGGCCCTGATCGCGGCGCTGGGCGTGGGCACCTACCGCCCGTCGATGAGGGGACGAAAGTGAACAGGCGAGCGATTGCGGCCGCTGCAGTGGCGCTGGTGGCCACCGCCTGGGCGGGAGCCCAGGAGCAGAGCTCCTGTCTGACCTGCCACCAGGACAAAGAGCTCTTCGACGAGGAGATGCTGCAGTTCGTCCGGAAGGAGGCGCAGAGCGTCCACGCCGCGGCGGGCCTGTCCTGCCACGATTGCCACGGGGGCAACCCCGACCCGGCGGTCGCGGACGATCCGGGCGCGGCGATGGACGAGGGGTTCGACGGGAATCCCTACCGCGGGCGGCCGGCGCGGCGCGACATTCCCCGCTTCTGCGGCCGGTGCCACTCGGATCCCGACTACATGCGCCGCTTTCGCCCCGACGCCCGCGTGGACCAGGAGCGCGAGTACTGGACGAGCCACCACGGGAAGCTCCTGGCGAAGGGTGACGAGCGGGTGGCGACCTGCATCGACTGCCACGGGGCCCACGGGATCCGCGGCAAGGACGACGCGGAGTCCAGCGTCTACCCGACGCGGGTGGCGGAGACGTGCCGGAGCTGCCATGCGGATCCGGAACACATGAGAGGGTACAAGACCGCCGACGGGCGGCCTCTGCCGACGGACCAGTACGCACGCTGGCGCCAGAGCGTGCACGCGAAGGCTCTGCTGGAGAAGGGGGACCTCTTCGCCCCGACCTGCAACGACTGCCACGGCAACCATGGAGCGAACCCGCCGGGCATCGCCTCGGTCGCCTTCGTGTGCGGGCAGTGTCACGGCCGGGAGGCGCGGCTGTTCCGGGCGAGCGGAAAACACGACGGTTTCCAGCGGCACAACGAGTTTCTCGCCGAAGCGGGCGGGGAGGGGTGCGCCTCCTGCCACGAGCCGGGCAGCCCGCAGGCGCAGCGCACCGACGTGCGCGAGTTCAGCGAGTGCGTCGTTTGCCACAGCAACCACGCCGTCCTCCGCCCGAGCGTGGCGATGCTCGCGCCGCTTCCCGAGACGCCGTGCGTCTTCTGCCACGAGGGAATCAATGCCGCCGCGAGTTCGTCCTTCGACCGGCCGGGAGCGAAGGAGCGCTACGAGAAGGTCCGCGATGGCCTGCTCGCCCAGGCGGCCTCGAAGAACCTCACCGGTGAAGCCCGCTTCGACTGGTTGGTCGATCGCTCTCAGGAGCTGGAATTCCACACCTTCGAGGGCGAGAAGGGACAGCCGCGCCGCCTCCGGCCGGAGTTCGCGAACCTGCTGACGAAGTTCCGCATCGGCAAGACGAAGCACGTGTTCGAAGATCCCGACACCGGGGCGGTGATCGAGGAGCGGGTGCGCCGCTGCTCGGACTGCCACCCCGACACTCCCGACGGTGTCGGCATGAGCACGGCCCGGAAGTTCGTCGAGGGCATGTCCCAGCTCACCGTCGTGAGCGCCCGGGCGGAGCGGGCCCTGCTGGCGGCCCGCCGGGGCGGCGTGGAGATCGGACGGGGACAGAGCGAACTGGAGCAGGCCGTGGACGCCCAGATCGGCCTGGAAGTGATGGTCCACACCTTCGACGTCTCCGAGGGAAGCGAGTTCGCCAAGGGGCTCGAGGAGGGCCAGGCGCACGCCGCGGCGGCACTGGACTACGGCAAGAAGGCGCTCGAGGAGCTCCAGCTGCGCCGCCGGTGGCTGGCGGTCTCGCTGGTGGTCATCGTGCTGGTGCTGATCGGGCTCGCGCTGAAGGTCCGCCAGCTCTCGCTCGAGCGGATCGAGCAGGAGCGCGCCGCGATGCGCTCGGCCCCCGGCCCCTGAGCGACGGCGCGCTCTCACGGGGCGCCTGGCGGCTGCCACGCGGGCCGCGGTCGCGCCGCCGGAAGGGGGCGTAAGGTCGCGCCGGCCCGGCCGTTGGCACCCGCCCGGGAGGGAAGGGGCCGGGCGCGGGCGTGTTCCGGGCGGCCAGCGGTGGGCGTTCCCGCACGGGCGCGCGTGGCGGACGGCCCCGAGTCTGCGAACGGCGAGGCCAGTCGCGAAGCGCCTCTCCCCGGGGCGCTGCGGCCCGGCGGTGCCGGTCCCGCCAGCGGCGTTCGCGCCGGGGAGCGCCGCGGGGAGCGCTCTCGGTGTCGAGCGGGGAAGACCCGATCGCCGTCCCGCGAAAGGCGACACACGCTGGCCATTTTTCACCGCAGAAACGTCGAGCGGGGAAGACCCGATCGCCGTCCCGCGACAGGGTGATCCCGGAGCGGCGACCGCCTCCGGGAGGAGTGGCCCCCGTTCCCCCCGACTTCCCGGCGTCCGCCTGCGCGCCGGTGCCACCCGCGGGAGCGAGCGGGCGTCCGCGGCGCGCGGTTCCGCCGGCCCGCCGCTGTCTTCTGCAGGTGCTTCCTCGATGGCGCGAAGCGCCACGCAACTCGACGCACGACCTACACTTTGGCCCGATCCCCGGTCATCGATCCATTCGAGATCGAATCCTCCGATCTTCCAACGAGTTCGGCGGGCCGACGCACCATTGCGGATGCACCCCGCTCTTTTCGGTTCGGGGCGGCGCCGCCGCGGGCACGGGGCCCCGGGGCTGCATCCGCCGCGTCGGGCGGAACCGGAGGCGCGCGGGGTCAGCGCCCCGCGGAGACGCGCCGCCCGCGCTGGAGGGCCGTGGAGGTCGCCGACGAGTGCGACTCGTCCTCGTCGCCCCGGGGAGGCGCACTGCCGGCGGTGGTGGGCTGGAGGTCGCTGACGAGTGCGGCTCGCCCTCGGCACCCCGCGGAGGCGCGCCGTCCGCGCTGGAGGAGGACCGGCGCTGACGAGTGAGTCTCTCCTTCAGCGCCCCGCGGAGACGCTCCGCCGGCGCTGGAGGGGGACTGGAGCTGACGAGTGCGTCTCTCCTTCAGCGCCCCACGGAGGCGCGCCGCCGGCGCTGGAGGGCCTGGAGGTAGCTGACGAGATCCTCCATCTCCCCCTCTTCGAACTTGGGCCACGGAACGCCCTGCTGCCCCATCAGCTCGTGCATCTCCGGGGCGTGGTTCCACATGGCGGAGGCGAGTGCCACCGGATCGTCGACCGGTGCGCGGCCGAGATCCGGTCCGATGGCGTCCTCGCCGGTATGGCAACCCGCGCACCCGCGGTCCCGGAACACCCGGCCCCCTCGCTTCGGATCGCCGTGCTGGCCGAGGAACCCCTTGAAATAGACGTAGCTGATGACGTCCGCCATCTCGTTTCCGGAGAAGCGCGGGAAGGGAATCCCGCTCTCGCGCATGCGGTCGCGCATGGCATAGCTGTGGTTCCACAGCACGCCGGCGATCTCGGAGACGGAGCGATGCAGGGCGGCGTCGGCGAGGTCGATCACCGCTCCGGCACCTTCGTGACACTTCGCGCACCCCTTCGAGCGGAACAGCTTCTGGCCCCGATGCGGGTCGGGCAACGGAAGGAGAACGGTCCGCTCGCCGCCCCGCGAACCTTCCTCGCGGAGGTAGGCCTGGATGTCGGCCACCTCCGTCCCCGTGAAGGTCGGGATCGGCCGCCCTCTTCCCAACTGCGTGGCCTGCATCCGCGGTGCGGCGTTCCACATCGCCTGGGCGAGCGGCACCGAGGAGGCGTAGCGGGAGAAGCGATCGAGGCTGCCTCCGATCGCCCCCTGGTCGCCACCGACGTCATGACACGCGCTGCAACCCAGACGCCCGAACGAGATCGCCCCCTGCACCGCGTCCCCGGGGGCGTCGAAAAGCCGCAGATAGTACAGGTAGCTGAGGAGGTCTCCCATCTCGTCGCGCTCGAGCGAGGGCCACGGGTGTCCCTGGGTCTGCATCTCGCTGATCATGCGCGGCGTGTGGTTCCAGAAGGCGCCCGCGAGTTCCGGCACCGACTTCCCGGCCACCGCCCGCACGATGTCCGGGCCGACCTTTCCGCCGTGACCCCAGACCGCATGACAGCGCACGCACTGCTTCGTCTCGAAGAGCGCCCGCCCCCTGGCGGGGTCGCCGAAGACCGTCGTGTCCGTCGCAGCGGCCGCGGGGAGGGACAGGGCAGCGGCGAGCGCCGCCCCGCGCGCGATCCAGCGTGTCCGATTCGGTCGTGTCATGCCGTCGCCTCCTCGATGGCGTCGGGCAGGTAACTCGCCACGCGCTCGGAGACCTCCTTGACCGACAGCTCCCGCCCCTCCTCGATCTCCCAGATCGAGATGATGGGGAAGAACTTGGTAGCGAGCATGTAGACCAGGATGAACCCGGCGAAGGTGCCCGCCATGATCGACAGCTCGACCCAGGAAGGCACGTAGTGCACCACCTCGCGCGGAAGCCGGGGGTTCTGGGACGTCGGCACGACGATGTTGAACCTCTCGAGCCACATGCCGAGGACCACGAAGAACGATGCGATCGACGTGCCCCAGACCCCGCGGGTCGCCTGGCGGCACATCAGCACGAACGGGATGAAGAAGCAGGACGCGACCATGAGCCAGAAGGGAAAGGCGTATTCCCCGGTCAGCTTCGACCACAGGGTCGCCATCTCCGCCTCTTCTCCGCCGTACCATGCCGTCAGGTGCTCGGCGAAGGTGAAGTAGAACCACAGACAGGACATCAGCAGCAGCATCAGGCCCATGTTGTTGAAATGGATGTCCTTGAAGTAGTTCCCGAGCCCGTACACGCGCCGCAGCACGGCCATCGCCAGGATCAGCGCCGCGATTCCGGAGTAGATCGCGCCGACGACGAAGTAGGGCCCGAAGATGGTGCTGTGCCACATCGGACGCAGCGTGAGGGCGAAAATCCAGCCGATGATGGTGTGGACCGAGACCGCGATCGGGATCACCGCAACCGCGAGCACCGAGATGATCTTCTCCAGGACTTCCTTCTGGTGCGGTTTTCCCTCGTACCCGAGGGCGAGGAACCAGTACAGCCATCGCGGCCGGATTCCGAGGTCCCGGATGAGCGCCAGGTCGGGGATCATGGGGATGTACAGGTAGATGCTGCTCGCCGTCAGGTACAGGCAGATGCTGCAGACGTCCCACAGCAGGGGGGAGGTGACCGACCCGTAGAGGATCACGTTCAGCACCCGGTCGGGGCGCCCGAGGTCGATGATCGGCTGGATGGCACCGAATCCGATCACGAGCACCGTGATGAACTCGGCCGAACGGGTGATCGACCGCCGCCACTCCGCCTTGCTGATGCGGAGGATGGCGGAGATCAGCGTGCCGGCGTGGGAGATACCGATGAAGAAGACGAAACAGATGATGTAGATCCCCCAGTACTCCGGCACGTTGAGCCCGGTCATGCCCAGTCCCCACCGAAGCTGGAGGGAGTAGGCGAAAAGACCCCACAGAGCGATGGCCGCCATCAGCCCGGCCCAGAACCAGAACACGCGCGTGGTCCTGACCAGCGGGCGGAGAAGGATGCGCTGATCGGCCGGCAGTCCCTCGATCTTCTCCAGGTCGGACATCTCACTTCTCCTCCGCCAGGTAGAACACCTTCGGCTCGGTGCTGAGCCCCTCCAGGAGGCGGAACGCCTTCGGATCCCGCGCGAGGTGATGGACGCGGTGCTGAGGATCGTCGAGGTCGCCGAAGACCATCGCCTCGGTCGGGCAGCTCTCGACACAGGCCGGCACGTAGTCGCCTTCCCGGAGCGGCCGGCCCTCGGCGCGGGCCTGGTCCTTGGCCTTCTGGAGCCGGTGATAGCAGAACGTGCACTTCTCGATCACGCCCGCCGGCCGGATCGACACGTCGGGGTTCAGGCCGTCGAGCGTTTCGGGTGGATACTCGGGGGCGAACCAGTTGAACGACTTGATCGTGTACGGGCAGGCGTTGGCGCAATAGCGGCAGCCGATGCAGCGCGGGTAGATCTGCCCGATCAGGCCGTCGGCGCTCTTTTGCGTGGCGTGAGTGGGGCACACCGTCACACAGGGCGGGCGATCGCAGTGCATGCAGAGGACCGGGATGAAACGAGAGCGCACATCCGGCCACTCCCCTTCGACCTCCGAGCGAACCTGGATCCAGGAGATCGTCCGATCCTCGCGCGCGCGCTCCGGACCGCCGACGGCGATGTTGTTTTCCGTCCGGCAGGCCACCTCGCACGCCTGGCAGCCGTTGCACCGGTCGAGATCGATGACCATTCCCCAGCGAGGCACACCAACCTCCTCTTCAGGCGCGCTCGAGGCGCACGCGCGCCGAGAACCAGTCCGGAAGGCCGCTCGCCTCGTCGCGGGCGGAGCCCGCCGCGACGAGCGGATTGACCGGATCGAGTCGACCCCAGCCGTCGACGCCCATGTGCAGGCCGTACGGGACGTTCACCACCCCCGGCTGGGCGCCGTCGAAGACGTGCACGCGCGCCCGGAAGCTGCCGCGCGGCGAGACGACCTTCACCTCCTCGCGGTCACGCACCCGGAACTCCCGGGCCGTTTCCGGGTTGATCTCGATCCACACCTCCCACGCCGCGCCGACGAGGGGCTCCTGCCGCTCGAGCAGCCACGGCGTGAGCGTCGTCGTTCCTGAGGAGAGGGTGAGCAGCCGGTACGGCATCAACCGGAGCGGATATTCGGTGCTCTCCTTGGCCGGCTGCGCGGGCCGCTTGCCGGGGAGGGCGAGCCATTCGGGGGCGCCGGCCGTGCCGGAGAGGCGGCGCCGCGCCTCGGGGGAGAGGATCGCCAGCTTCCCGTCCGGCAGCTCCGACATCTCGCGCGGCGACGCCTCCTCCACGAACGGGTCGAACCAGCCTCCGGAGCTGAGGACCGCCTCCCAGAACCGGTCGGGATCCAACCCGTGGGGGATCCACCACCCACGCGCTTCCAGTTCCGCCAGCTCGGCCTGACGGAAAGCGGGGACGAAGGGACTTCCCCGCTGGACGCTGGCGAGCGCCTTCCCGCGGGTGCGCACGAGCGCTTCCATCGGCCCTTTCGGTAGGGCGCGGGAAACATCCTCTCCGGCGCGCGCCGCGAGGTCGAGCAGCACGTCGCCGGTCGCCCGCGTGTCGTGCCGGGGTTCGACCAGCGGCTGGACCACGCCCCAGGCGGTGTACGGCACCGTGGCCGGCGCCGGCGCGTCCTGCCACCGCTCGAGGTAGATGTGGTCGGGCAGGACGACGTGCGCAAGCCGCGCGGTCTCGTCGAGGAACGGGGAGAAGGAGACGACCAGCGGGACGCGGGCCAGGAGCTTGGCCACACGCTCCGGCTCCGGGTGCGAAGCCGCCGGATTGGCGTAGTAGAAGAAGATCGCCTCGGGGGGTTCCTTCGCGCTCTCCAGCTCGGCGACCCAGTCCTGCGGCGGGGGGGCGACCTCCGGATTCGACGGGCCGCCGTCGATCGCCGGCGCCGGGAGCGGTGGGCGCACGATGACGCCCCCGCGGCGGCCGACGCTGCCCCGGATCACGTTGAGGGCGTGGATCGCGAGCGCCTGTGCCAGGCCGCCCGCCTGCCAGGTGACATTGTGGTCCCACACGGCGACAGCCCGCTCGGCGGAGCCGAACTGCTTGGCCACGGCGATGATCCGCTCGGCGGGCAGCCCCGTCTTCTCGGCGACGCGCTCGGTGCGCCCGTGTTCGAGCACGATCGACCGGAAGCCCGGATAGCGGCGCCCGCGCTCGTCCGTCCAGCTCTCGAATCCCGACACGGCGCGGTGGACCGCCGATTCGTCATAGAGGCCTTCCTTCAGCAGCACGTAGGCGATTCCCAGCGCCAGATCGCCGTAGGTGCCGGGGCGAATCGGAAGCCACTCGTCGGAGGCGACGGCCGTCCGCGAAAGTCGCGTGTCCACCTGGATCCACCTCGGCCGCTTCCGGTCGTGGGCCCGTGCGCGGGCCGCCTGGGGCGGGCACCACCAGCTCTCCCCGAGCGCGGCGCCGAACGAGAGGACGACGTCGGCGCGCTCGAGATCGAACGCCGGCAGAACCGCCGTCCCCTGCGTGAGCTCCAGCACCTGCTCCGATCCGTCGCCGTAGTCCTCGAGGAACAGCCGTGCCCCGTAGGCGGCGGCGAACTTCTCGAGGAGCTCCCGCATGATCCCGGTGACGTGCCCCGCGACGATCGCGACGCGGCCCGCGCCACCCTTTTCGCGGATCCGGCGGAGTTCGCCTCCGACACGCTCCAGCGCCGCTTCCCAGGCCACGGGCTCGAACCCGCCGCCCTCGCCCCCGGAGCGCTGCTGCGGGCCGCGCAGCCGCCGGGGGTGGTACAGGAGCTGGATTCCGGCCCGTCCCTTCGGGCAAAGCCCGCCCCGGCTCACCGGATGGAGCGGGTTGCCGTCGATGCGGACGAGCTTTCCGTCGACGACACGCCCCAGAATCCCGCAGCGGGCGGGGCAGAGCAGGCAGGTCGAAGGGCGATACGACTCGTCCCCCGGGCTCCAATCCGGCCCCACGTGCGGCGAAGCCAGCGGGAACACGTGCGAGACGGCGCCGATGCCCATCCCGACGCCGAACGCGCCCAGCCCGGTCAGGAACTCTCTGCGGCCGATGCTCATCGCGCTCCTCCGCTCACCGGTGGCAGGCGACGCAGTCGGTCGTCACGCCGCGCTCCTCGTGGCACTCGAGGCAGAAGTTCATCGTGATCCGCACCAGCGGGACCTCCGGGGGGGCCTCGCTCTCGGCGATGGCTCCGTGGCAGGTCGAGCACTCGAGCCCTGCGACGGTGACGTGGCGGCGGTGCGTGTAGAACACGCTGTCGGGCAGGCGGAACGTCTTCTTGAACACCTGCTCCTTGCCCTCCGCCGCGAGGTCGCGCACCTTCTGCTCTTCGGGACTCTCAGTGACCGGCTCCTCGTGGCAGTCCATGCAGGTCGACAGCCCCGGGAGCCCCGAGTGAGCCCGCTCCTGGTAGTACTTGTGGCAATCGGAGCACTCGAGCAGTTCGGTGTGGATCTTGTGGTTGAAGGCGATCGGCTGCGTCACCGGATGGCGCGGCCGGAACGCGATGCGTCCTGCCGCGATGCCGAACACCAGACAGACGGCGGCGAGCAGCCCGATGAACAGTCGTTGCGCCGGCCCCACGGGCCCCTCCTCCCTCGGTCCTCCGACATCGCCGAGGGCGGGGCTACGAGCAAACGCGAGGCCACCCGGACCGCGTCGGGCGGTCGGGCTGCAACCTCAGCCGAGCCAGCAACTTGGCTCTCCGCTTTCCGCCGGGCCGGGGGAGGGCGGCTGACAGGCTGGCAGGCGCGCCTGACGGACTGTCAGGCGGGGGGG
>RFHH01000140.1 GCA_003696075.1 Acidobacteriota bacterium | reverse complement strand
CGGTGCTGGCGCTGTTGCTGGAGCGGGTGGCGGAGCGGGCTTGCCGGGACACGTGGCGCAACATCCGGGACGATCTCCGGCAGATCAAACTGGCGCAATTGTCCGGCCCCCACGGTCGGATCTGGCAGGTCACCGAGCCGGGCACGGACGCCCGCAAGCGCCTGAAAGCACTCGAGATCGAGGCTCCCCCGGCCGTCGTCGACCACGTCTGAGCCGCTGCGCGGACCGACTCACATGGGCTTTCCGGCGGCAGCGCCGGTAATGCACTGGTGCGCAAGGACTTAGCGGCATTCATGTGAGTGGCAACTGTCAAACTCGGGTCTGGATCCCGGCGTCGCGGGTCAGGGAAGCGCGATCCGCGCGCCGGGATGCGTGGCGAACCAGGCGAACCAGAAGCAGCGGACGGAGGGCGCCGGCGATTCCGCGCCGGGTGCGATCCAGGCGGAGAGCGGGCGCCGGCGGACCTCGATCGGGATCCGGCGGCCGCCGTCGTCGAGAACGTAGCGGCCACCGCCGCCGGTTTTCTCGGCGAGCCAGGGGAGCGGCAGGGGCCGCGGGCCGGCCTGCGTCCAGACGACGAGCAGCGGCGTTTTGAGCGGCCAAGCGCCGCCGGCGGGCAAGGGATCGACCGGGGCGCGCAACAGGTCCGAACCGCGGTAGCTCTGGTAAGGGTTCCGGCGGTATCGCTTCAGTTTCGCGCGGTCGGGGACGAGGACCGTCGTCTCGGGGTGGAGGGACCGCCAGTCCTCCCACGTGGTGACGGCGGAGGGGAGAAGCCTCAGCCGCCGGCCCTCGGCGGCGGCGGGGCCGATGACGGCCTTCTGCAGGAGCGGCGCCCACAGGCTCGGCGCGGGCTGCCCGTCCGTCCGATCGTAGATCAGCGGGCACGACTGATAGAGGAGCCCGCTGACGCCGAAGCGCATCGTCCTTCCACCGGACCGCCGGTCGAGCACGACCGCCGCATCGCACAGCGGGCCGTAGGTGACGGCGATCGGCACGCCGCCGAGTTCGTCGTTGGCGACCTCGTGCCAGTTGAGCACGCGCAGCGGATAGGCCCGCGCCTCGCCTCCCAGCGCCACCCCGACGACGAGATCCTCCCCGACCAGAAAGCGCCCCCGGATCGCCCGCTCGAACGCCTCCTCCTCGGCGGCCGTCATCGCTTCCGGGTGGTCGAGCGCCGGCAGGCCGTCGCGCGGGATTCCCGCCCCGACGACCGTGTCGAGCGGAACGAGAGACGGCTGGAGAGGGAAACCGTAGCTCTCGCGGTGGATTCCGTCGCCGATCGCGCGCGAGCGCGGATGGAGCAGGATGGGCGCGACCTGCCACGCCACCGCAGACAGCGACAAGAGCAGCGCCAGCAGGAGGACCCACCCGCCGCTCCGGAAGGTGAGCCGCCGCTCGCGCGGCGCCGCCGGGTTCATTCGCGAGAGTTGTCCGGCGAGGCGGCCGGCAGCCGGGCCTCGGCGACCGCCGGCGAGGAAAGGCCGTTCCGCGGGACGCGATCGGCCGTGAGCAGTCCGAGAAGCGCCGGCAGATAGATCAGGGTGGCGAGGAAGACGCGGCGGGCCTGCCTGCGGCTTCGATTCCGGAACAGGCCGATGCCGACACCGGTGAGGCCGCCCCCGAGGAGCGCGGAGCCGAGCGCGAAGGCGGCGCCCGCGAGCCCTCCCAGTGTCGCCAGCAGGCCGAGCGGCACCAGCACGAGGGAGTAGAGGACCACCATCGAACCGGTGAGACTTCCCTCGCGGTCCACGACCGGGAGCAACCGGAAACCGCCCTTTTCGTAGTCCTCGCGGTAGAGCCACGCCAGCGACAGGGAATGCGGCATCTGCCAGGCGAACAGGATTCCCGCCAGCAGGAACGCGCCGGGTGCCACGCGGCCGTCCGCGGCCGCCCAGCCGATCATCGGCGGGAGCGCCCCGCAGACGGCGCCGACGATGGTGCAGAGCGAGCTGCGGGTCTTGAGCGGCGTGTAGGCCAGGACATAGAGAAGGATGACCGCCAGTGCGAGGGCGCCGCTCAGGACATTGGCGCAGGCGGCGAGAAGCGTGACGCCGGTCCCGGCGAGCAACAGGGACACCACCAGCGCCTCGCGCGGCGACAGCCGGCCGGCCGGGATCGGCCGCCCTCGCGTCCGCTCCATCCGTGCGTCGAGCGGCGCCTCCCACCACTGGTTGAGGCCGTTGGCGCCGAGTGCCGCGAGCCCGACGCCGAGGACCGCCGCGGCGAAGCGGATCGACACCAGCGGCGCACCGGCGGCGGCGTAGCCGGCTGCCGCGGTCAACACCACGAGAGCCGACAGGCGCGCCTTGGTCAGCTCGGCGTAGTCGGCGAACCGCCGCCGGACGGCCTGTCCGGGGCGGGGGCGGGTTTCCAGGGCCACGGTCGGGACCTCCCGGCCGTCGGGGCGCGATCGGCCGCGCGCATGGTAACCCGGAACGCGCCGCGATGCCCCGCCCGGCGCGAGCGCGCGGGCGGGCCGCCCTGATCCCGTGCGGCTCTGCCGCCGCCCGCGACCGCAGCACGAGCCCGCTGCCAGCCGGGTGGGGAAGGCGCCGCTGAGCGCCGCCCCGTTCCCGCGCCGTCGGCGGCGGCGGTTGCCGGCCGCACGCGTGGCGGCAGCGCCGGGAGGTCCGATCGGCGCTCCGGTGCCGGACGCGGCGGGCGGGGCGGAAGGCTCCCCCGGCCGCATCCCGCGGCGCGAAGGCGCGCCATCGGGCGAGCACCTCGAAACCGGTCAGGGGGAGATGCCGCCGCGCTTGCTCCTCGTGCGCACGCTGTAGAAGAAGCAAGTGCCCGTGGGGGCGGCCTCAGGGTCGCGGTAGTCGGAGGTCGCCGTCTGCGCCAGCAGGAAGGGTGCGAGTTCGCCCTCCGTCCGGTCCTTCCCCACGTCGGCCGGATTCGTCGAGCGGTAGACGTTGTAGCCGTCGACGTTCTGGCCGACGACGTCCTCCCAGTCGAGCAGCGAGGCGAAGCCGTCCCGATCGACCGTCAGGTGTTCGACCGGCGGGACGGCTCCGGTGTTGCGGTACAGGCGCACCGTGGCCGCGAGCAGCTGCCCGAGATCCATCCCGGCCTTGTTGGCGAAGACGACGTACCAGTCGCCGGCGTCCGGCACGACGAACTGGAGGTAACCGCCGGCGCTGTCGAGGGCGATCTCGTGCGCCTCGCACGCGGACCCGGATTCGAACTGGCTCCAGTTCGGATCGTCGGCGATGAAGAAGTCGACGTTGCCGGGGGAGAGGTGGCGGCAGTACTCGATGCCGGTGCTGTAGCCGTCGCCGTGGAGAAGCTCCCCGTCCACGCTGTAGTCGATCTCCAGCATGTGGTCGTCGATAGGGTCCGGCGGGGGCGGCGCGGAGGAGACGTCGACGCGGGGGACCGTTCCGGGGAAGGGCGGCACGTCGTAGGTGTAGCTCGTGCCGGCGACGGCGTCGTGGACCGCCTCCGCCGCGCCGGAGGAGGGGTAGTCGCCCCAAGGGGTATGGACGCTGACGTAGAAGTTGCGATGGTCGCCGATCGTGAACGTCACCTGGCCGGAGTCATCCGTGTGCCCCTGCGTGATCGTGTTGAGGAGCAGCGGGAAGGCGTCCAGCTCGCTGAGCAGCTTCACCCGTGCCCCATCGACCGGATAGCCGTTGGCGTCGACGACATTCACCGTCAGTGTCGCCGACGGCGTGTACAGCGCGGTCTCGTCGGACCAGCCGAAACCGTCGCCGCGCCAGGCGTGGCAGGAGGCCATGCCGCCGTGCGATGACCACCAGGAGTCGTAGGCGTCGGGATGGTCGATGAAGTTGTTCGTCGGCTCCCATTGGACCCAGCGGCGTTCATAGAACTCGTTCCAGCAGTGGTCGTTGACCGCGGCATCGATCACGATGGTCGGGATCAGGGCCGCCCGCGCGGCTGCCATCGTCAGATCTCCCCATTCGCCGCAGTTGCCGTCCATCCAGTAGTAGATCGTGACGGGCTGGATGGGACGGCAGCCGTCGCGATCGCCGAACTTCCCGAGCGAGCGGCGCACCCATTCGGTGACGACGCCGACCGCGCCGTTCGCAGCGCCCGAGACGTCGCGCAGGCCCTTCCAGAGGACGGTCACGCCGGCGAGCATGTCGCGGAGCACCGGGCACGGTCCGTCGATGGCGCCGTCGCGGTCGTTGTCGCACTGGCCGCCCTGGGAGTTCGTCGCGCCGTAGAACAGCCAGTCGCGCCAGAAGCGGCCCGTCGGCGGCGCTGCCGGAGTCCCGCCCGAGCTGCACGGGGCGGCAGGGTCGATGTAGGTGGGCAGCTCGTCCGAGCCGCGCGGGTGGACGACGTACCAGTAGTAGATGTCTCGGGGCAGCTCGTAGGTCGCCGGGACGCCGTCCTCCTCGACTCGATAGCGGATCGTCGAGTAGTAGTCGCCGCCCGCCGCGGCGGAGCCGTAGTCCACGATCTCCGCGTAGTCGACATCGGCATCGATCGAGTACAGCCAATGGGCGTTGTCCGTGATCAGCGAGGTGAAGAAGGACCCGTTCTGGAGATCCTGGGGGGCCAGGTGCGCCACCTCGAACGCGATCTCGTCGACGTACGGATCGGCGGCATCGAGGATGACGTTCGCCAGCTCGTCCTGGCGCGCCGACGGCAGGCGGGCGAACAGGTCTTCGAGTTCGTGCTGCAGCCAGGTCGGGGCTCGTTGCACCGCCTGGGCCGCGAGGCTGGTGATCCCCGGCGCCGGTGCCACTTCCGACAAGATCTCCGCCGCGGCGTCGAACCGCACGGCCGCCCGGTCTCCGAGCGGGACGCGCTCGTCCAGGTGGATCTCGTCCACGAGTTCCCACGCCGGGTCGGTGACCGCGCCCCCCTGCGCGGGGCTCGGCTGCGGACCGCGCGGCGGGACGGTCCGGGGGGTCCCCCGGACGGCGCGGGCGGCGGGCACCGGGACGTCGTCCCGGGCGGTCCGGCCCCTCGGTTCCGGCGCCGCCGCCGAGGCGAGAACCAGGACCGTTCCGGCGAGAGCGGCGAGGCAGCAGCGTTGGCCGAGGCCCATGGCGTCCTCCTGATGCGAGGCGCACGGGCGGGGGAGCCCTCGCTGGCGATGGCGATCTGAAGATACGCCGGTCCGCCGCCGCCTGCCGGGAGGACACCGGCCGGCGCGATCCGGTCGGCCGTCTCAGGGCAGGAACGAGCTGGCCGGACCGCAGCCTTCGAAGTAGCGCCCCGGCTCGGCTCCGGTGACGCGCGGGGCGAAGCGGAGCAGGCAGGCGATCGCCTCGACGACGTGCTCGCCGTTCCGCGTTCGGGCGAGCTGTCGCCCGGGCAGCGTCCCGTCCGGATCCAGCCGGCAGGCGGCGAGGATCGCGGCCCGCTCGGCCTCACCGGCCTCCGGCGCGAAGCGGACCGCGACGAGGCCGGGCTCGAAGCGCACCGTGCCCGCGACCGGGCCGAGATCCAGGTGCCGCTCCTCTCCCGCGACGAGACCCTCGTAAACGAGGGGAAAGTCGAACGGGAGGAGCACCCGCAGGCGCACCGGCACCCGCGCCGGGATCGCCAGCTCGAACGCGCCGCCCGGATCGGTGGTCGTCGCGGCGACCGGCAGGCCTCCCGCCATCGCCTCGACCGGGACGCCGGGAACGGGGACGGGGGGTTGATTCGACCCGCACGCCGGGATCCAGGTTTCCACGACCCCGCTCACCCGCGCGCTCGGCACGGCCCCGGCCGGAATCGTGTCGGGGCCGCCCGCCGCCCCGAGGCCGGGTGCGAGTCCGGCGAGTCCCAGCGCTGCGATTCCGAGCAGGAAGCCCCGCCGCATCGTTCGTCCCCCTCGTCGAGCGGAGCGTTACCCCGATCCCCGCGGCGGCGCAACCGCCCCCGGGGCGTGCCCGCGGGAAGGCGATCCGGCCGGTGCGGGGCGCCCGCAACGGCCCGCCGGGCCGCGACCTGCGGGAGGCTGGAAAGCCCGCGGCCATCGGCTGCTCCACCGGGCGGCGCTCCACCGTTCCGCCTGCCGCCGCACCCGGCCGGTCCGGGCATCCGGCGCCGCCGCCCCGCCCCGCCCGCGGCCGGCCGTGGCCTTGGCGGGGAGCGCGCGGCGGGTGAGGGATGCGACCCGCGCGCGCCCGGCAGCGGAACCCCTCCGGGAGATCGAGTGGCCTGCAGGGACCGACACTTGCGAAGAGCTCCCGGATTCACCGGAAAGAGCGATAGCCGAAGGAAGCGCCCTCTCGATGGCGGTTAGGACTTTCAGCTCGGCCTCTGCGCGCCTTTCTTGCGCGGGCGAGGACCGACGGAGGGACGCCGAACAGGAAACCGCCCCACAGGAGCGCACGCCTCGACAACCAGGCGGCGTGCTTCATGCGAGTTTCCCTTTCGCTTTGCGTTCGCAGGACAACCTGGCGATCGGCCGCTCGGCTGCCGTTGCAGCGGACGCGCTCCAACGCCTGATCGGACCACATGCGTCAATCTCGAAGCATCCAGACCAGCGCTCCGCCGGTGACGATACCCAGGACGACACCCCCCAGGAGGATCACCGCGATATTGACGAGAGCAAACCACCCGGCAGAAGGACCCGAAGGAAGCAGCCCGCTGACGGCGGCTGTCCCCGTCGCCGATGTCCAGCCCGCGACACAAGCCGGCACCCACCAGTCGGCCCTGGCGCAACGGGAACGAAGGATGCGTCGTTGCAGCAAACCGGCAAGGAGTCCGCCGGTCACGACGGCGATTGGAATGGAGGGCCAAGACTCGCCCCAAACCGCAGTGGCGATGTCAAACGCTCCGACCGGCACGCCCAATCCGATGGCGGACGCCCACACCCAGCCCCAGGTCACGTCCAGCCGCCGCCGCATCACGCGTCCCTGCGCATACCCGACGCCGGCGCCCATGGCGATCCCAACGATGAACTGGGATTCCCCGTCCCCCACGCCGATCAGGTCCCCACCGGCCGCTGCGAGGACGATGAACACGAACCCGAGCAGCCAGCCGGCGAACGTCGCACCGACCCACCGTTTGAAGAACTCCCGGCCTGCTGGACGGTGGCGAGCGCTCATGAGGCGCGACCCCTGGCGTGCGCGGCGGTCCAGCGCTCACCCGGCCGGTGGGGGTCGAGAGTTCGCCAGGCTACCGAGTCCGCCCCTCCCAGCGTTCTCTGTGGCGATTCTACCAAGCCGCTCGTCTTCCGTGAAGGGGTTCCGGCGTCACGCGCATCGCGGACGAAACGGCCTGCTCTTCGCCGGAGGCGACCCCGAGCCGCGAAAACAAGACGAACGGCCGCCGGCGGGTGGCCACAGCTCGCGCTACCGCGGCCGGGACGCCCTGGGCAAGACGTGGGCGGCCCGCCGCGGGGCGGTCGCGCCGGCGGCGGCGCGGCGGACGGTCCGCGAAGGCACCCGCCCGGCGCCGGGCCCGCCTGTGGCATCCGGACCGGCGCTGCGGATAGAATCCCGCGCCGCGGTCGCGTTAGCCGCCGTTCCCAGGCTGTTGCGGGCCAGGGCGGGACGTCGCGGGTGGGAGGAAGCCGGCGTGGCGAGACGAAACGGGGCGGCCCGGGAGGATCTCAATCTCAACAACATCGTGGCGCGCCAGTTCGATCGCGCCGCGCGTCACGTGAAGCTGCCGGCAGGGCTTCTCGAGCAGATCAAGGCCTGCAACAACGTCATCCACATCCAGTTCCCGGTCAAGATCGGAAAGGAATACCGGATCTTCCACGGCTGGCGCGCCGAGCATAGCCACCACAGGAAGCCGCTCAAGGGGGGGATCCGTTACAGCCGGATGGTGGATCAGGACGAGATCATGGCGCTCGCCGCGCTGATGACCTTCAAGTGCGCGATCGCCAACGTTCCGTTCGGCGGGTCGAAGGGGGGGATCCGGTTGCGCTCGCGGAACTACCCGCCCGAGGTCCTCGAGCGGATCACCCGCCGCTTCACCGCCGAGCTGATCCGCAAGAACTTCATCGGTCCCGGCGAGAACGTCCCTGCGCCCGACTACGGAACCGGCGAGCGCGAGATGGCCTGGATCGCCGACACCTACGATGCCTTCCATCCGGGCCAGCTCGACAACATGGCCTGCGTCACCGGGAAGCCGGTGACACAGGGCGGCATCCGCGGGAGGACGGCGGCGACCGGCCGCGGCGTGGTCTACGGCCTGCGCGAGTTCTTCCGCACGCCGCGCGACGTCGCGCGGGCCGGACTCGACGGGGGGCTCGAAGGCAAGCGCATCGCCATACAGGGATTCGGGAACGTGGGCTACCACGCAGCGCGGATCCTCCAGGAAGAGGACGGGGCGAAGATCGTCGCGGTCGGCGAGTGGGACGGCACCGTCTACGATCCCAACGGCCTCAACATCAAGGCGCTGGCGCGCCACCGGAAGAAGACCGGGTCGATCCGCCGGTTCCCGGGCGCCAAGACGCTGGAGAAGGGGACCGACTGCCTCGAGGTCGACTGCGACATCCTGATCCCCGCCGCGCTCGAGAACCAGATCACCCTGGAGAACGCCCACCGGATCAAGGCGAGGCTGGTGGCCGAGGCGGCGAACGGTCCCACGACGCCCGGTGCGGAAGAGGTGCTCCTGAAGCGGGGGGTGTTCATCATCCCGGACATCTATCTCAATGCGGGCGGCGTCACCGTCTCCTACTTCGAGTGGACGAAGAACATCTCCCACATGCGCTACGGGCGGCTGGAGAAGAAGCTGGACGAGGAGCTGAGGAAATCGTTCGTGGCCGCCATCGAGAGTCTGGTCGGCAAGAAGATGCGGCCAGGGATGAGGCAGCCGCTCGTCCGCGGCATGGGCGAGGAGGACCTCGTCAACTCCGGCCTCGAAGAGACGATGATCACCGCCTACCAGGAGATCTCCGAGGTCATGCGGCGGAAACGGACGGTTCACGACATGCGGACCGCCGCGTACATTCTCGCCATCGAAAAGGTGGGGCAGAGCTACCTCGAGCTCGGTATCTTCCCCTGAGAGGCGGCGCCGGGCCGGCGGCCCAGGCGCCGGGGCGACATGGGCGAACGGGACGTCCAGGCTGCGGAGACGGGACGCCAGCACCGGGCGTTCATGCGGGCGGTCCTCCAGGACCTCCGCGCCCTGGAGCGCATGATCGACGAGGGGATGATCGAATCCGGCGTCCGCCGCATCGGCGCCGAGCAGGAGATGTTTCTCGTCGACGACAGCTGGCGGCCCGCTCCCGTCGCTCTCGAGGTCCTGGAGCGAGTCGACGATCCCCACTTCACCACGGAGCTCGGCCTGTTCAACCTGGAGCTCAACCTCGACCCGCTCACCTTCGGCGGGGATTGCCTGAGCCGCATGGAACGGCAGCTCGAGGAACTGCTCGCGAAGGCCGAGCGGGCGGCCCGCGAGACGGGCGCGAGAGTCGTTCTCACGGGAATCCTCCCCACGCTGCGCAAGTCGGACCTCGGGCTCGACAACATGACGCCCGTGCCGCGGTACTTCGCCCTGAATCGGGCGCTCGGGAGCCTGCGGGGAGGAGCGTACGAGTTCCACATCCGGGGTGTGGACGAGCTGATCGTCAAGCACGACTCCGTGATGGTGGAAGCGTGCAACGCCAGCTTCCAGGTCCACTTCCAGGTGGGAGCGGAGGAGTTCGCGAAGCTCTACAACATCGCGCAACTGGTGGCGGCCCCGATCCTCGCGGTGGCGACCAACTCGCCACTGCTCTTCGGCAAGCGTCTCTGGCGCGAAACACGGATCGCGCTGTTCCAGCAGGCGGTCGACACGCGGGGGGCCCATCATCACATGCGGGAGAGGATCCCCCGCGTTTCGTTCGGGAGGCGCTGGGTCGAGCGCTCGGTCACCGAGCTGTTCCGGGAGGACATCGCCCGCTTCCGGGCGCTGATCTCGGCGGACGACGCCGAGAACCCTCTCCTCGCGCTCGAGAGGGGCGACGTGCCCGAGCTGAAGGCCCTGCGGCTGCACAACGGCACCGTCTACCGCTGGAACCGCCCCTGCTACGGAATCAGCGCCGGGCGCCCGCACCTGCGGATCGAGAACCGCGTCCTTCCCTCCGGCCCGTCGATCCTGGACGAGGTCGCCAACGCGGCGTTCTGGTTCGGCCTGATCGCCAAGATCGCCGACCAGCACGGGGATCCGCGGCACCTCATGGATTTCGCCGACGCCGTGGAGAACTTCCACGCGGCCGCGCGCCACGGCCTGGGTGCGGAGTTCCACTGGATCGACGGGCGCACCTACCCTGCGCGAGACCTGATCCTCGGAGAGCTGGTGCCGATGGCCCGGGAGGGGCTCGCCGGGGGCGGAATTCGCGCCGAGGACATCGACCGCTACATGGGCGTCATCCAGGAGCGGGCCGAGAGCCGCCTCACCGGCGCGCACTGGCAGCTCCGGTCGCTCGCCGGGTTCAAGGACAAGGGAACGCTCGGGGAGCGGCTCAACGCGATCGTCGCGGCGACGGCCGCCCGGCAGTTCACGGGGACGCCGGTTCACGAGTGGGCGCTCGCCGACCTCGCCGAGGGCGGCGGCTGGACCAAGAACTACCTCAAGGTCGAGCAGTTCATGACAACCGATCTGTTCACCGTGCACGCGGACGAACCTGTCGATCTCGTCGCGAACCTGATGGAGTGGGAGCGGATCCGCCACGTTCCCGTCGAGGACCGCGACCACCGCCTCGTCGGCCTCGTCTCCTACCGCAACCTGCTTCGCGTCCTGGCCCACGGGCGCGAGCGCGAAAGCTCCGAAGCGATCCCGGTGTCGGAGATCATGGTCCGGGACCTGGTCACGGTCGGGCCGGAAACGGGCACCCTCGAGGCGATCCGGCTGATGCGCGAGCACGGGATCGGCTGCCTCCCGGTCGTCAAGGACGGGAAGCTGATCGGGATCGTGACGGAGCGCGATTTCATGGACATCGCGCGCGAGCTCCTCGAGCAGAAGCTGAGCCGGTGAAGGGATGCGCGAGATGGCCGGATCGGGCCCGCAGGGGAGTCCGTGCGCGGCGCCGCTTGGTGCGGGCGGGAGCCCGCGGGGGGAACGGTTGAGCGCGGAACCGCAAGCCCGAACGGCTGCGACGCCGCGGGTTCTCGGCCGGCGCGGCCCGCAGGGCGCCCGGCCGCTCCTCATCGCCGTCGCCGGGATCCACGGCAACGAACCGGCGGGTGTCCTGGCCGTGCGGCGCTTTCTCGCCGCTCTCGACGCCTCCGGGACGCGGCTCGACGGCCGCTTCGTCGCCCTGGCGGGCAACCGGGCGGCGCTGGCGATGGGGCGCCGTTTCGTCGACCGCGACCTGAACCGCATCTGGCTTCCACCCCTCGTCGAGAGGCTGCGCGCCACGAGACGGCCGGAGTGCTCGGAAGAGCGGGAGCTCCTCGAGCTGCTGGACGAGATCGAGGCCGAGATCGACTCGAGGCCGCAGGGGACTCACTTTCTCGACCTGCACACCAGCTCCGCGGAAGGAGCCCCGTTCGTCACCGTGGGCGACACTCTCCGCAACCGGTCGTTCGCCCGCGCGTTTCCTCTCCCGGCCATCCTCGGCCTCGAGGAGCAGATCGACGGCGCCCTGCTCGAGTACATGAACAACCTCGGCTGCATCACGCTGGGGATCGAGGCGGGCCAGCACGCCGATCCGGCGGCGGTCGAAGTGCACGAGGCCTGCCTTTGGACGGCCTCGGCCGCGGCGGGGTTGCTGCCGGCCCCGGAACCGCCCGAGGTGCGCCGGGCCCGCCAGCGACTCGCGGCTTGCCGCCGCGGGCGGCCGCGCACGCTCGAGGTGGTCTACCGGCACCGGGTCCGGCCGGAGGACGGTTTCCGCATGCGGCCCGGATTCGCCAGCTTCACGCCGGTGGTCCGGGGCCAGGCGGTCGCGGACGATCTCCGCGGACCGGTGCGCGCACCCGTGTCGGGACTCGTTCTGCTGCCGCTGTACCAGGGGCAGGGGAGCGACGGTTTCTTCATCGCCCGCCCGGTCAGCGGCTTCTGGCTCGGGTTGTCACGACTGCTGCGCCGGCTTCGTGCGGGTGAGGCGGCCCACTGGCTTCCCGGCGTCCGCCGCCATCCCGAGCGGGACGACACGCTCGTGGTCGACGTGCGGATCGCCCGCTGGTTTCCGCTGCAGATCTTCCACCTGCTGGGTTACCGGAAGCTGCGGCGGAGCGGCTCGCTGCTCCTGGTCACGCGCCGCCGCTTCGACCTCCCCGCCGCCCCCGGGGAAAGAGGATGATGGCGACCCCAACGGGATTTGAACCCGTGTTCCCAGCTTGAAAGGCTGGTGTCCTAACCTGGCTGGACGATGGGGTCGCAGGGGCGTCCGACACGGAGCGCCGCCGGGCGGTCCGAAGCGCGGGCGAGTCTACCGGCGCCCCCGGCGGGTGTCAACGCGGCTCATTCCGCCAGCGCGGCGGCCAGAGCCGCGACGGCCCCGGCGCCGTCGCGCTCCCACCTTTCGAGGGTTTCCATCGCCGGGCATCGCCCTTCTTCGGCGAGCGCCTCGAGCGGCGCGAGCAGCGGCCGGTCCTCGGGCGACCGCCGTTCCAGCTCCGCCGCCGCCAGGCGCAGCAGCTCCCGCATCAGCTCCGCGGCGGATCGCCCGTCGGGAGCCCGCGCCGCCGGTCCCCGGCGGGCGCAGTCCATGTGGAAGGCGATCCGGGCCTCGGCGTCGAAGCCGCCCAGGAGCGATTCGACCGCCTCGTGGCCATCGCTGCCGCCGTAGATCAAGCCGGTCGCCAGCGCGGCGAAGGCGAGCGCGAGATCCGGAGGGTTGCCGTCGGCGCACCGGATCTCGAGGTAGCTCTTGAGGCGCGCCTCGGGGAACAGCGTCGTCAGGTGGAGTTTCCAGTCCGCCAGGCTCGCCTGCTGGCCGCGGGCGCCCCGTTCGAGGAACTCGCGGAACTTCACCCCCGTCATGTCGACCAGCCGCCCGTCGCGCTCCACGAAGAACATCCCGGCCTCGAGCGCCCAGTCCACGTAGTCGGACGCACGAAGGCCGGGCGAGAGCAGGCGCGGCGGCAGGCCGCAGCGGTCGCTGTCGACGTCGAGCCAGCTCGCGGCGCGCTTGGACATGAACCCGTTCGCGGCCCCTTCGCTCACCGGCGAGTTCGCCAGGAGCGCCACGACCGGCGAGCTGACGAGGAGCGCCAGGCGCAAACCGCGCGCCGCCTCCTCCGGGGAGAAGACGTCGAGGTTCACCTGCACACCGGCGGTGGTGCGCATCATCCACACCGCGCCCGCACCACGCGTCGGAAGGTACCGGTTCATGATCTCGTACCGCGGCTTCGGGATGAGCGCGATCCGGTCGGGGGGCGAGACCGGCTGCATTCCCAGCGGAAGCCACGCCGCCCCCAGCGGCTCGGTGGCCGCCCGCAGCTCGGCGAGAAAACGGCGCAGCTCCGCGTGCGCGCCGCGCAGGGTGCGGTGGGGCCGGGCCGACAGTTCGAGCTGCGCGCCCGGTTCGAGCGTGATCCTCGAGCCCTCGCGCTCCAGCTCGAGAAGGGGAGGCCCCCCGACGGCCCGCCAGCCGTAGTCGCGGATCAGGCGTTCCAGCACCGAGGTGACGGAGACCGGGCCGCCGTCGTAGGGAAGGTGCGTGGCGTCGTCCAGCCGGACCCCGATCAGCTCGTATTCGAGCCCCACGAGCCGCTCCGTCCGGGGCTTGAACCCTGCCTCGAAATCCTCGAGAAGCGCCCTTCGGTCGAGCGGCATGCCGTCCCTTCGGCGGCGGTCCCGCGCGAGGACCGGGCGGCGGCCCGGGGCCGGCGTGACCGGCGCTGGGGGTCTTACGCGGAAAGCCCGGTCATGATAGGGGCCTGCCGGAAAGGGCGTCAACGCGAAGTTGCCCGGTTGCGGCCCGCGCCCCTAGAATGCGCCGCGTGTTTACTGTTCGGTTAGCCCGGGGGCCGGGCGGCGGAGGAGGCGGCGATGGCATCGAATGAGGGGCGCCCGAGCCCGGTGGGGCTCGACCGCCACGGGATCAGCCCTTCCGGCAACGTCTACTGGAACCTCACCGAGCCGAAGCTCTTCGAACAGAGCGTGCGGCGGCGCGAAGGCTGGGTGTCGCGCGAGGGTTCGCTCGTCGTGCACACCGGCCGGTACACGGGACGCTCGCCGAACGACAAGTTCTTCGTCCGCGAGCCGGGGAGCGAATCGAACATCTGGTGGGGTCCGGTGAACCGCCCCTTCGAGGGCGACTTCGAGAGGCTGCACCGGCGCATCGCCGAGCATCTGTCGGGGCGGGACCTCTTCGTGCAGGACCTGTACGCCGGCACGACGGCGGCGCACCGCCTGCCCGTCCGGGTCGTCACCGACAGCGCCTGGCATGCCCTCTTCGCGCGGAACATGCTGGTCCGGCCGCCGAGGGAGGAGCTCGACACGTTCGAGCCGAGCTTCACCCTGCTCCACGCCCCGGACTTCGCGGCCGACCCGGCGATCGACGGAACCAACTCGGAAGCGGCGATCGTGCTCGACATGGGCCGCCGCCTGCTGCTGATCGCGGGTACCGGCTACGCGGGGGAGATCAAGAAGTCGTTCTTCACGCTCATGAACTACCTGCTGCCGCTGAAGGGCGTGATGCCGATGCACTGCTCCGCGAACGTGGGCCGCGACGGGGACACGGCCCTCTTCTTCGGGCTCTCCGGCACGGGGAAGACGACGCTCTCGGCCGATCCCGACCGGCGGCTGATCGGGGACGACGAGCACGGCTGGGACGACGACGGCATCTTCAACTTCGAAGGCGGCTGCTACGCGAAGGTGATCCGCTTGAGCCGCGAGGCGGAGCCGGAGATCTACGCCGCCAGCCACCGCTTCGGCGCGATCCTGGAGAACGTCGTCATCGACGAGGAGACCCGCGCCCTCGACCTGGACGACGATTCCCTCACCGAGAACACGCGCGCGAGCTATCCGATCACGCACCTCGAGAACATCGTGCCCGAGGGGCACGCCGGCCATCCGCGCAACATCGTCTTCCTCACCTGCGACGCCTTCGGCGTGCTCCCCCCGATCGCCAGGCTCGACCGTTCGGCGGCGATGTACCACTTCCTCGCCGGCTACACGGCGAAGGTCGCCGGCACGGAGCGGGGCATCGTCGAGCCTCAGGCCACCTTCTCCGCCTGCTTCGGCGCGCCGTTCATGCCCCTCCACCCGGGGCGGTACGCCGAGCTGCTCGGCGAGAAGATGGATCGCCACGGGACGCGCGTCTGGCTCGTCAACACCGGCTGGACCGGCGGACCCTACGGCGTCGGCAGCCGGATGAAGCTCTCCCTGACGCGGGCGATGGTCCGGGCGGCGCTGGCCGGACAGCTCGACGAGATCCCGATGCGGCGGGACGAGCGGTTCCGGGTGGAGGTCCCCACGCGCTGCCCCGGCGTGCCGGACGACGTGCTCGATCCCAGGGCGACCTGGCGGGACAAGGACGCTTACGACGAGCACGCGAGGAAGCTCGCGCGCATGTTCGCCGAGCACTTCGAGCCGTTCCGGTCGATGGTCGACCGGGAGGTCGCCGAGGCGGGGCCGGCCGCGGGCTGAGCCGGGTCCGGGCCGCGGCCCGGGCGAGGACTTAGAATTCACCCGATGCCGCCCGCGTTCACCGCTTTCCGCGCCGTCCGGGGCCGTCCCCGCCGCGCGCTCCTCGCCGCGCTCCTCGCCGTGTCGGCGGCAGCGGCCGGCCTGGGGGCCGCGGGGCGGGAGGTGGTCCGGCTCGACCTGGGGCGGCGCCAGGCGATCGTGCCGGCGATCGTCGCGGGCGGCGTCCGGTACGCCTCGCTCAAGAGCATCGCCGCGGCGCTCGGCGCGCGGATCGCCGCCGAGGGCGGGACGTTCCGGCTCGAGACCGCCGAGGGCCGCGCCCTCGTCTTTCCTTCGGACCTTCCCGGCCTGGCGCGGGCCGGATCGGTCGTCCTCTCGCTCGGGCGCGACGCCATCCGGCGCGACGGCGACCTCTTCGTGCCGGAGCAAGCCGTACCCCGCCTGCTCGCCGCCCTGGAGCCGGAGCGGCAGCCGGGCGGGAGCGGGTGGTCGCTCGCGGGCGGGGGGGACGGCCGCCTGACGCTCGAAGCGCGGCTGGACCGCCCGCCGGAGCGGGTGGACGTCCGGCGGCGGCCGGACGGCGACTGGGAGGTCGCGGTCGCGGCCGGAGGCCCGGTGGAGCCGCCCTGGCGGCGGCGCGAGATCGGGGGGCGCCTCCTGGCGGCCATCGAGGCGGCTCGCGATCCGGCGGGCCTGCGGATCGTCCTGCGCGCCGGCCCCGATCTCGAACGTGTCGAGGGCGAGCGCCGCTCGGCTCCTCCCGGCTTCGTCCTCACGATGCTGGGGGCCGCCGCGAAGGTGACGCCGGTCGCCGCGACGGCGCCGGCGGGCCCGGTCCGGCGGGTCGTGCTCGATCCGGGGCATGGAGGCGCCGAGGACGGCGCGGTCGGTCCGGGAGGGGTCAAGGAGAAAGATCTGGTCCTCGACATCGCCCGCCGCCTCCGCGAGCTGCTCCGCGCCGAGGGCTTCGAGGTGCTCCTGACGCGCGACGGCGACATCGATCTGGGTCTCGACGAGAGGGCGGCCATCGCCAACCGGTGGCACGCCGATCTGTTCGTCTCCCTCCACGCGAACGCCTCGCGCGCGGCGAGCGCGCGGGGCGCCGAGACGTACTTCCTCTCCGCCGAGGCGACCGACGACGCCGCCCGCACCCTCGCGGCGCTCGAGAACAACGCCGTGGCCGCCGCCGGCGCGGGCAACGCCGCCGGCGGAAGCGACGAGCTGCCGCTCATCCTGTGGGACATGGCGCAGCGGGAGTATCTCCAGGAGAGCGCCCGGCTCGCGCGGACGATCCAGCGCCGGTTGAACCGCCTTCTCGGCATCGCGGATCGCGGCGTCCGGCGGGCGCCGTTCCGGGTGCTCGTCGGCGCGACCTGCCCGGCGGTTCTCGTCGAGCTCGGTTTCGTGACGAACCCCGAAGAAGAGGCGCGTCTCGCCGATCCCGCCTACCGGTCGCGCCTGGCCGAGGCGCTCCGGGACGCCATCCGCACCTTCGGCGCCCGCGCGGAGGAGCGCGCGGGGGACGCTCCGTGACGCCCCGGCGCGCGGCGGCCGCCGGGCTGGCGCTCGGGGCCGCCGCGGGGCTCCTCGCCGTGGCCTTGCTGCTTCTGGCTCGGGAACGCGCCAGGACGCCGGCCGCCGGCCGGACCGCCCCGCCGCCGCCGGCGTTGGAGGAGGGGGCGCCGGCGGAGGAGCCGGGGACCGGTTTCCGGGCGGTTCCCGTCCGGATCTACCAGCGGGCGGAGGCGCCCGAGCTGGCACTGGTTCCCGTTCCGGCGCGGATCGTCTGGAT
>RFHH01000139.1 GCA_003696075.1 Acidobacteriota bacterium | reverse complement strand
TCCACGCGGCGGGGCCGGACATCACCGCCACACCGGCGACCGCCAGCGCCCCGCCCGCGAGCGTCCGGAGCGGGGGCCGGCCCCGGCGCAGGGCCCACTCGACGAGGGGGGTCATCAGCACGTACAGGGCGGTGAGGAAGGCGGAGCGGGCGGAGCCGATGCGCGCGAGACCGGCGGTCTGGAGCGCGTAGCCCGCGCCCAGCACCAGCCCGAGAGCGATGCCGGGGAGCCGCGCGGGGGATGAGCGCCCGCGGAGGCCGGCCGGCGCGAGCAAGAGGGCGGCGGCGGTGAACCGGAGGGCGTTCGCCGTGAGCGGCGAGGCGTGCTGGAGCAAGGCGCGCGTCGCGGGAAAGGTCGCTCCCCACAGCGCGGCGCAGCAGAGCAAGGCGAGATCGCCCCTGAGGCTGGCCCGGCGGTCCGCCACCGCGCGCTCCCCGTCCGAGGAAGCTCCGCCGCGCGTCCGCCGGGAGCTCCGTCCCCGCTCCCTCAGGAGGGCTGCTTCGCGAGCGAACCGAGTGCGGAGGGATCACCCCCGGCCAGAACGCGCACCAGCGCCTCGTGGAAGAAGTCGCCCTTCGCCCGCACCTCGGCCGAGATGCGCTGCTCGTACATCGCCCGGGCCCGGTCGATCTCGTCGGCGAACCGCGTGGCGAGGTCCTTCCGGGTGCGGCCGATCTCGACACCCTCGCCGTTGTACAGGCAGATCTCCTCGACGAGGAGCCGCGCGAACCGGCGCGCGTCCTCCACCGCCGGATCGTCGCTCGGCGGGGGCTCCTGAGCCGCCGGCGCGGGTTCGCGCCGTTCGACCTCGGCGGAGGCCGGTCCGGTGGGCGTTTCACCGGAGGACGTCGCCGCGCCGGGGGAGGCCGGCTGCGGGGCGGGCGACGGCTTGGGTGCGGGGCGGCCGGCTCGCGGAGCCACCGGAGCGAGGCGCTCGACGGCCAGCGAGGCGGCGGTCACGAGCACCCTCAGGGCGGCCGCGTCGAACGGGCCGTCTCCCGAGGGATCGGCGTAGACGATCCCGGCGATCTTGCCGCGGACGTTGACCGGCAGGAGGAGCGCCCGCTCCGTCCCGGACTGGCCGAAAGAGGGGACGGGCGGCTCTCCCGGCCCCCCGGCCGCCACCGGTGCGCCCGTTTGGACGACGCGCTCCATGGCCGCCTCGCCCGCCGCGATCTCCTTGCCCCGGATCGAGCCGGCAAGGCCCGGATCGCCCTCGAAACCGCGGCCCTCCCAGCCCACGTAGCCGCTGTCGCGCACCACGAACAAGGCCGCCCGCGCGCCGGCGACCGTGGCGCCTTCGAGAAGGGCCCGAAGGATCGCCGCCTGGCCCTGCGCGGCGGCGATCGTTTCCACGGCATCGGGAAGAGCGTCCGCCGTGCCGCCCTCGGGCTCCGGAACGGGGATCTCGACGGCCTCGAGCGCGGCCCGCGCCTCGCGCGCCAGCCGCTGCGTCATCTCCTCGACGGTTTCGGGAGGGAGCTTCCAGGTGCCCATGCCTATCCTCCGCCCGGGGCCGGCGAAGCCCGGGCGCTCCTCGGTCGCGGTCGGGGGGATTGTCGGTCCCGCGGCCGCTCCGGGTCAACCGCGGGCCGGACTCGCGATCCGCGCTACAATCGCGCCATGCCCAACCAGCGCACCCTCGAGGGTGTGGTCCGCCTGAAGGGGCGCGGGCTGCACAGCGGCCGGGCCGTCGAGCTCACCATCCGTCCTGCGGGACCCGGCGAGGGGATCGCGTTCGTCCGGGAGGACCGCGGGACCGTCATTCCGGCGCTCCAGCAGTACAGGGCCCCGATGCGGAACGCGACCCGGCTCGAGCGGGACGGGATCACCGTCGACACTCCCGAGCACCTCCTCGCCGCCCTCTACGCGCTGGGGATCGACAACGCGCGGCTGCACCTCGACGGGCCGGAGGTGCCGATCCTCGACGGCTCGGCGATGCCGTTCGTGTCGGCCCTACTCGACGTGGGCGTGGCAGAGCAGGAGGCGGCCCGCTCGGTGCTGGTCGTGGACCGCCCGGTTTCGATCCGGGACGAGGACAGGGCCCTCGAGGTCCATCCCTGCGAGCGACTGCGGATCACGGCGGCGATCGACTTCGAGCACCGCTACCTGGGTTACCAGGAACTGACGGTCGAGCTGGACGATCCGGCCGACTTCGTCCACAAGCTCGCCGCCGCCCGGACCTTCGCTCTTGAGAGCGAGGTGCGGAAGCTCCGAGCTGCCGGGCTGGCCCGCGGGGGTTCGCTCGACAACGCGGTGGTCGTCGGGGAGAACGGTCCGATGGGCGGGCTCCGCTTCGCCGACGAGTTTGTCCGGCACAAGCTGCTGGACCTGGTGGGGGACATGGCGCTCCTCGGATGCCGCCTGCGCGCGCGGGTGGTGGCCTGGCGCAGCGGGCACGCCACGCACGGCCGCCTCGTCGACGCGATCCTCGCCCATCCGCGCGCGTGGCACATGGAACCGATCGGCGGCCCGCCGCACCCGCCGGCGCGCCCGACCGCTCCCGGCCGGGCGCGCGCCTGAAGGGGATCCCGGTGCGCCGCATCACGAACCGCGCCGGCGAGCGGACGGCGTTCCGGCACAGCAGCGAACCGTGCGGCCGCGCCTGAGACCGGACCGCCTCGCCGTCGTGGCGATCGGGCTGCTCCTGGCGGTCGCCAGCGGGCTCTACTTCGTCATCCAGCGGGGAAAACTGGGCGACACCAGGCTGGCCACCGACAAGACGCTCGTCATGACGCTGGCGGTGCTGCTCTTCGTGGTGGCCCTCGGCCTCGTCTGGTTCATGTTCCGGCACCTCGCCCGCCTTCTGGCCGGACGCCGGCGCGGCCTTCTGGGCGCGAGACTCCAGGCCCGGGTGGTCTTCACCTTTCTCTTTCTGATCCTGATCCCCACCGTGACGTTGTTCTCCGGTGCGGTGACCATCGTCTCCCGAACGCTGAAGGAGCTCGCGCCGCCCGATCTCGAGCGGATCGCCGGCCTCGGCCGCGCGGTGGCCGACGAGGTGGAAGCGGCGGCGGAGCGCGACGCGCAGCGGTTCGCCCGCTTGATCGCGCGCGAACTCGAGGCGGCGGGACGAGGGGCGCCCGACCGCTGGCCCCAGGGCTGGGTGGCGAAACGGCTCGGGTCGCTCCGGCAGCGCTACGGCCTGGCGGCGGTCGGGTTCCGGGTCCAGGGCGGCGCGCCCGTGCAGGTCGCCGCCGCGCCCTCGCGCGGAGGGCCCGCGCCGCGCCCCGAGGAACTCGGCCGCGCGCCGGCCGGGCTCACGGAAGCGGTCCTGACCTCCGGCCAGGGGCGCGTGACCGGCGAACGCCTCGCCTACGGGTGGCGAGCGGTGGCGATCGAGCCGCTCGAGGGGGGGCGGGCGGTCGTGTGGGCGGTGGAGCTGCTCCCGGAGAGGACCGCCGCGAAGGTGGAGGCGCTGCGCCAGGGCGCGCTCGAGGTCTCGGACTTCCGGCGCCGCCGCCCCGCCGTCCAGCGGCTGTACGTGGTCCTTTTCGCCCTGCTGACCGCCGTCGTCCTCTTCGGAACCGTCTGGACCGGCCTGTTCCTCGCCCGGCAGGTCACCGGGCCCCTCCTGGGCCTCATGCGGGGTACCGAGGCCCTCGGTCGCGGGGAGCTGGGACACAGGGTCCGGGAGTGGGGCGACGCGGACATCGCCCGGCTCGCCCGGAGCTTCAACCGGATGGCCGAGCGGATCGAACGGCAGCAGGCCGCCCTCGAGCAGCGGCGGCGGTACATCGAGACGCTCCTGGAAGCGATTCCGGTGGGGGTCGTGAGCCTCGACGGCGAGGGGTGCGTGTTGACGGCCAACCGCTCGGCCCTGGAGACCCTGCGGCTGGACGCGCTCCC
This sequence comes from Acidobacteriota bacterium, assembly GCA_003696075.1. Classification (NCBI taxonomy): domain Bacteria; kingdom Pseudomonadati; phylum Acidobacteriota; species Acidobacteriota bacterium. Next base: position 4,440 of record RFHH01000139.1, on the reverse strand, counting down.
GCAAGGAACGCCGCTGCGCCGGGCCCTCGCGGGCGGTCGCGAGGCGGTTTGGGACGTGGTCGCGTCCGCCGTGCAGGGAAGCTCGGGCCGCGTCGCCGCCGAAGTGGCGATCGCCGCCGGCGGCACCGGCGTCTCGCTCGAGGTCTCCGCCGAACGGTTCGAGATCGCCCCGGGAAGGAGCGGGACACTCGTGGTGCTCGAGGACATGACGCGGCTGCGCCGAGCCGAACGACTGGCAGCTTGGGGCGAGGTCGCCCGCCGGGTGGCTCACGAGATCAAGAACCCGCTGACACCGATCCGTCTCTCCGCCGAACGGATGGCCCGGCGGTACCGGCAGGATCCCGCGGCGGCGCGGAAGGCGATCGAGGACGGCGCGCGCACGATCGTCCGGGAGGTGGAGAGCCTCCGGCGCCTGGTGGACGAGTTCTCTCGCTTCGCCCGGCTGCCCGAGGTGGAGCTGGCCGAGGGGGACCTCCGGGAACTCGTCCGGGAGGTGGTCTCCGCCTACGCCGGACAGCCGGAGGGACCGGAGGTCACCGCCGACACGGAAGCTGCGCTCCCCCCGCACCGGTTCGATCCGGAGGCGATGCGGCGGGTGCTCATCAACCTCATCGAGAACGCGGTGGCGGCCGCAGGGCCGGACGGACACGTGACGGTGAGGACGCGTTGGCATCGAGCGCGCCGGACGATCCTGCTCGAGGTGATCGACGACGGCGAGGGGTTGCCCCCCGGGGACCGGAACCGCTTGTTCCTCCCGAGCTTCACGCGGCGTCCCGGCGGGACCGGCCTCGGCCTGGCGATCGTTCACCGTATCATCACCGAGCACGGCGGCTGGGTTCGAGCCGAGGACAACGACGGGGGAGGGACGCGGATGATCGTCGAGATCCCCGCCGGCGGAATGCAGCGGGAGGACGCCGCCGAGGCACGGGGCGAGGAACGCGATGCGCGAAAGGGATAAGGGTCTCGTTCTCGTCGTCGACGACGAGCCGTCGGTCCGGGATGCCCTGGCGCAGATCCTGGCCGATGAAGGCTACCGGACCCTAACGGCTGCCAGCGGGGAGGAGGGCGTGGCGATGGCGGCCGAGCAGCAGCCGGACGCGGTCTTCCTCGACGTCTGGCTCCCCGGCATGGACGGGATCGAGGCGCTGCAGCTTCTGCGCGAGCGCGGCGTGGACGCGCCGGTGATCATGATCTCGGGCCACGGGACGATCGAGACGGCGGTCAAGGCGACGAAGCTGGGGGCGTACGATTTCATCGAGAAGCCGGTGGCCCTCGAACGGGTGCTCCTGGTGACGTCGAACGCACTGCGCCAAGCCCGGCTCGAGCGCCGGAATCGCGCGCTGCGCGCCCAGCTGCGGCGGGAGGCGGAGTTCATCGGCTCCAGCGCCGCCGTCGAGCGCCTGCGGGCGGAGCTGTCCGGCGCCGTCGATGGGGCGCCGGTGCTGCTGTACGGGGAGAAGGGCACGGGCCGGCGCCTGGCCGCCCGGTGGCTCGCGCTGCACGGGCCGAAGGCCGACGGGCCGTTCCTCGACGTGCAGGTGTCGGCCCTTCCGCGGGAGAGACTGATCCGGGCCCTGTTCGGCGAGCCGGGGTCGGGAAGCCGGGCGGTGGGACGCATCGCCCACGCCGACGAGGGGACGCTCTACCTCGAGAACGGGGACACCCTGCCGCCGGCGGTTCAATCGTCCCTGGCGGCAGGCCTGAGGACCGGACTGTTCCCGGTGCCGGGGAGCCGGCGAAGCGTCCGGTCCGAACCGCTGGTGATCCTCTCCCTGCTCGAGCCGCCGGAAGGGCTCGTCGAGCGCGGAGGACTCTCCGGGGAGCTGCTCGCCCTCTTCCGGCACACGATCGAGATCCCGCCGCTGCGCCGGCGCATCGACGACCTTCCCGCCCTGGCCGAGCGGTTCCTGCACGAGCTGTGCAACGAGTACGCGCGGGAGCCGCTCTCGCTGTCGGAGGAGGCGCTCGCGAAGCTTCTGGAGTACGACTGGCCGGGAAACGTCAGGGAACTCAAGCGGGTCATCGAACGGCTGGTGCTCCTCGCCCCCGGTCCGCAGATCGGCGTCGCCGACCTGCCGGCCGTCGTCGTCCGCGGGCGGGCCGGCCGGGAGGCCGAGGACCGGGCGCTGCTGGAGGTCGAGCGGCGCTGGACGGCCAGGCAGCTCGAGGAAGCGGACGGATCGGTGGCCAAGGCGGCCGAGCGCCTGGGCATCGACGAGGAGACTTTCCGGCGGCGCCTCCGCCGGCTCGGCCTCGAGCCGGACGGCTGACGCGGCGGGTCAGAAGCGCAGGCCGACCGACGCGCTCGGCACGAGTGCGGTCTCGGCTTTCCAGAGAAGGGCGGAGGGCTTCTCCGGCTCCATGGTGCGCGTGGTGAGCTGGAGCCGGAAGCTCCATCGTTCTCCAGTGCGGAAAAGGAAGCCGGCGCCCAGCTCGTACCAGAGACTGATGTCGGTGCTGTCCACGCGGCCCGGAGGGAGTTCCTGGTTCACCACCGCACCGGCAGGGATCGAGCTGTCGAAGGAGAGCGACCCACGGCCGATTCCGGCGACCATGTAGATCTGGAACCGCTGTTCGCCGGAGAGAACCGCCAGACCCTCGATTCCGTAGAGCTCGAGAACGGCGTCTCCGCTCACCGCTCTCACGGTGGAGTCGGGCAGCGTGACCGTGCGCTTCAGATCGTCCTGGGATTCGAGCCGCTCGTAGACCGGTCCCACGGCGAAGCGGTCGCCGGCGTGGACGAGCAGTCGCAGACCCGCGGCCACGTCCTGCACGATCTCCGTCCGCTGCGACAGGAGCGGGTACCGGGCCCCGGCGACGATCTCGAACCGCCTCTCCTGGGCCTGGACGCCGCCGGTGGCAGCCAGCCACAAGGCCGCGGCCAGCGCGGCTCCGATCCACCTGGGACGCATCATCGCTCGGCTCCTCCCTGACCCGGGGCCGGGCGGGGGCCGACCGGCCCGCGGGCGGGCGGATTCTTCCAGAACGGAGGGCGGGGGGCAAGTCAGTCCGCTTCGGCCTCGTCCGCGAGCCGGTGGATGCGGGTCAGCTCGGCCGTCAGGTAGTCGTAAGCGTCGTCGACCGTGTCGCAGATGCGAAACAGCGACAGATCGCCGCCGTCGATCACGCCCCATTCGACCAGCCGGTCCCAGCGGATCACCTCCTCCCAGAACTCCCGCCCGAACAGGACGATCGGGCGCGGGCGCGTCGACTTGCCGGTCTGGATCAGGGTGAGGAGCTCGAACAGCTCGTCCATCGTGCCGAAGCCGCCGGGGAAGATGACCATCGCCTTGGACAGATAGAACAGCCAGAACTTGCGCATGAAGAAGTAGTGGAACTCGAAGGCGAGCTCGCGCGAGACGTACGGGTTGATCCCCTGTTCCCGCGGGAGGCTGATCCCCAGTCCGACCGAAAGCCCGCGCGCCTCCGAGGCCCCGCGGTTGGACGCCTCCATGATGCCGGGACCGCCACCGGAGCAGACGATGAAGCGGTGTTTCGAGTTCGACAGGCTCTTCGACCAGAGCGTCATCCGGCGGGCCAGCTCCCGTGCCTCGCCGTAGTACCGGTCGAGACGGCTTCCGCCGCTTTCCCGCTCGTCGCGGGCCCGCGCCGATCCGAAGAAGACGATCGTGTCCTGGACGCGGAACCGGTGGAAGCGGCTCTCCGGCTCGAGGTACTCGGCGAGGATCCGGAGGGTCCGCGCATCCTGCCCGGTGAGGAACTCCTCGTTGCGGTACGCCTTGGAGACGTCGAGGTACTTTTTCGCCATGGGGCTAAGCTAAGCTTTCCGTCCGGCGGCCGGCAAACGGCCGACCCGAGGGCGGAGAGGTGCAACGGTGGCGGCGACGCTCGTGAGCGACCGGCAAGCGCTGCACCGGGTGACGGAGCGCCTGCGGGGGGCGACGAGGATCGCGCTCGACACGGAGGCCAACGGCTTCCACGCCTATCGCCCGCGCCTTTGCCTGATCCAGCTGGCATGGGAGGCGCCCGGGGAAGGCGGTGAGGCGCTGATCGACCCCCTCGCATTCCGGCCGGAGCAGGGGGATCTCGCCGGCCTCGCCGCGGTGCTGGGCGACCCGCCGGGTCCGGTGGTCGTGCACGGCGGGGACTACGACGTGCGGCTGCTCAAGCGCGATGCGGCGATCGCCCCGGCGCGCCTGTTCGACACCGAGATCGCCGCGCGGCTCGTCGGGCGGCGCCGGACCGGCCTCGCGGCGCTCGTCGAAGAGATCGCCGGCGTGCGGCTGTCCAAGGCGGCGCAGCGCACCGACTGGGCGCGGCGGCCGCTGCCCCCGCGCGCCCTCGACTACGCTCTCGATGACGTCCGGTACCTTCCCGCGCTCCACGACCGCCTGCAGGCCGAGCTCGACCGGCTCGGCCGGCGGAGCTGGGCCGAGGAGGAATTCCGCTGGCTCGAGAGCGTCGCGCCCGCGGAGGAAC
>RFHH01000138.1 GCA_003696075.1 Acidobacteriota bacterium | reverse complement strand
GTCGCGGCCGCCGCACCGGCTGCCGGCTGCATCGCCAGCGCGAGGACCCCGTTTCCGACGACGCCCGCTCGGGAGAGGCCCGCGACCCCACCGGCGCGATGCGGGCGGATCCCTCCCGGCCGCGATGCCGTGCAGCGCGGGCGGCGGGGAGGGCGGCGTTCGCCCGGGCATCGCTCTCTTCGATCCCGGGGCGGATGCGCCGCAGGCGGTTCACACGGAAGGTGCTGGCCTGCCGCGTGCCGGCGTGCGGGGCCGGGCGGTGACGCGCTCGACCCGCCGGCGGGAAGGAGCACTGCCGCGGCTCGCCGGCGCCGAGCCGCTCTCGGGTCCCGACCGCGCTTGGCTCCGCATGGACGAGCCGACGAACCTCATGATGGTCAGCGGCGTTCTCGTCTTCGACCGGGAGCCGGACCGTGCCGAGGTCGAGCGGCTCATCAGGGACCGGCTGTGGTCCATCCCCCGTTTTCGCTGCCGCGTGGGCCGAGATCGGCGGGGCCGCCCCGCTTGGATCGAGGATGCGCAGGCCTCCCCGGCCCGGCATCTCCGCGAGGAGGTCCTTCCGGCTCCGGGAGGTGACGCGGAGCTGGCCGAACTCGTCAGCGCCCTGCTCGGGACGCCGCTCGACATGGAGGCGCCCCCGTGGTGCTTCCATCTGGTCCGGAACTACCGCGGCGGCGGGGCGCTCGTGGCCCGGCTCCACCACTGCATCGCGGACGGGATCGCGCTGATGCTGCTGCTGCTGTCCCTGACCGACCGCGAGGGTCGCTCCGGAGCGAACCCGCTCTTCGAACTCTTCCGGAGGCGGGAGGGGGACGCGGCGACGGCGGAGCGGCTCGTCGCCGAAATGCTGCCGGACGCGATGAAGCTCCTCGCCCGGCCCGCTCGGATGCGGCGTGCGGCCCCCTGGCCCGTCCGGGCGGCCGCGTTTGCCGCCGCGCTCACCCGCCTGGCGCTGCGCCCTCCCGATCCGCGGACGCCTCTCAAGGGGCGGCTCGGCACCGCGAAAAGGGCCGCGTGGTCGGGCCCCATACCGCTCGAGCCGATCCACCGCGCTCGCGAGCGCTGCGGCGGCACCGTGAACGACATCCTCCTGACGGCGGTGGCCGGCGGACTCGGGCGCTACCTGAGGGCGAAGGGATCCGTTCCGGTCCGCATGAGCGTCCGCGCCACGGTTCCGGTGAACCTCCGGCCCCTCGAGCGCATGTGGGAACTGGGCAACGAGTTCGGGCTCGTCTTCCTTCCGCTGCCGATCGGGGTGGCCGATCCGGTGGAGCGCTTCCGCATCCTGCGCCGCCGGCTCTCATCGCTCAAGCGCTCGGCGGAGCCGGCGGTCGTCGAGACGCTCCTCCGCCTGGTGTCGCGCGTCCCGCGTGCCGTGCAGTCCGGGGTCGTCAGGGCCTTCGCCACCAAAGCCACGACGGTGGTGACCAGCGTGCCCGGTCCCCGGCAGCCGCTTTCTCTCGCCGGGCGCCCGATCACCGGGATGTTCTTCTGGGTGCCGCAGTCGGGTCGCCTGGGGCTCGGGATCAGCATCTGCAGCTATGCGGGGTCGGTGCGCCTCGGTGTCGCCTCCGATGCGCGGTTGATTCCCGATCCGGAGCGGATCGTGCGCGAGATCGAGCAGGATCTCGACGAGACGACGGAGCGGCTCGCCGCGCCGGCGTAGCACCGCTCCGTCGACCGATCGGGGGCCGCCGCTCGCTCCTTCCCGGTCCTTCCAGCGGATCTCCTTCCGTTTCAACGGAATCACGGCACGAGCTCCTGCCCGCGAGGGGTGGCACCGGACTTGCCAGAAGGGGGGCGGTCCCGCCGCTATCGGAGCGGGTGGAGGTGCCATGCTCGGACGATCCCCGATCCTTTTCCTCGCCGCTGCCTCGGCGGCGGTCGTGGCTCTCGCGCTCGGCACCTCGGGCGGCTCTTCTCCGCCGGGAGCGCCCCAGGTGCTCGTCCCGGGCGGCCGGATCGCCCTCGGCTCGGAGATCGGTCCCGACGACGAGCGTCCCGTCCACGAAGTGGTGCTCTCGCCGTTCGCCCTCGACCGCTACGAGGTGACCAACCGCGAGTTCTCCCGGTTCGTCGACGCGACCGGGTACGTGACCTCCGCCGAGCGCAAGGGGTACTGCTGGGGTTATCGGCCGGGGGAAACCGCCTTCGAACCGGTTCCGGGAGCCGATTGGCGCCATCCGGACGGCCCCGGCTCCACGATCGCAGGCCGCGAGGACCACCCCGTCGTCTGCGTGAGCTGGTTCGACGCCCGGGCCTACGCGCGCTGGGCCGGCCGGCGCCTTCCGACCGAGGCTGAGTGGGAATACGCCGCGCGGGCGGGGTCGCCCTCGCACTTCACGGCGTTGCCGCACCAGCCGGGCAGGCCGGGAGCCCGCGCCGCACCGTCCGGTCCGGAACCGGCAGCGAAGCCGGCCGGGACATCGGCGGCGGCGCATGCGATGTCGGCAAGGGAGACCGTCGTCCCGGCCAACGTGTGGCAGGGTCCCTGGCCTCATCGCAACGACGCCACGGACGGCTACGAGCGTACGGCGCCGGTCGGCAGTTTCGCACCCAACGCGTGGGGGCTGTACGACATGATCGGCAACGTCTGGGAGTGGACCGCGGACTGGTACGACCCGGCCTACTACGCGAGGTCACCGCGGACCGATCCCAAGGGACCCGACAACGGAACGCTCCGCGTCGCTCGCGGCGGCAGCTGGTTCTGCAGCGCGGCCTACTGCGGTGCCTATTCCACGCATTACCGCGGCTCGAGCCCCCCGGACGAGGCGTTCACCAACGTCGGCTTCCGTTGCGCCGCCGATGTCCACTCCGAGGAAACGCGATGAAACCGAAAACGATCGTCACGGCGCTCGCCGCAGCGGCCACGCTCGTCTCGCTGGGCATGTGGGTCGCCACGGGACGCCACTACTACACGAAATTCGAGGTGGTCGAGACGGTGTCGGCGCCCGTCGACCCTTCCGATCCCCTGGCCGCCGCCGGGTTTTACGACGGGGCGAAGGTGGAGCGGACGGTGCGCCGCCCGGAGTTCCACCTGGGCCTTCTACCGACGCCGAAGGGGGTCCTCGACAAGAACGCCCTTTCGGTGCTTTCGCTCACCGCGCCGGCCTGGCTGCTCGCCGCCGGCATTCATTTCCTGGAGGTCGTTCGCCGGCGCCGCCGGGAACGCCTCGCCCGGGGCTGAGCCCCGGATCCCGCCCTGGAGACCCCAAGACGCCGCATTTCCGGATCCGGACCGCTTCGCGGCCGCGTCTTCGGGAGGCGCTTGCGGGTTCCGCGGCAAAGGAGCTTCGAAGATGAGAATCGCCAGGATCTATCCCCTCGCCGCTCTCGCGGCCGCCATGGCCCTGGCCGCCGCTGTCGTCCCCGGTCCGGCCGCCGCTGCACCGAAGTCGGCCAGCCGCCATCACCCGCGGGGCATGAATCCCTGCGGCGGCAAGGGACCCATCCGATTCGCCGTCGACGACCCGATGGGCCGCAATGTCGTGACGTTCAAGAGCGAGGCCCCCCTGGAGGACATCGTGGGCACGTCGAACGCGGTGTCGGGCTGGATCGAATTCGATCCCATGCACCCGGAGCGAGGCGCCCGCGGCGAGCTCACCGTTCCCGTCTCGAGCCTCAAGACCGGCATTCCGCTCCGGGATGAACATCTCCAAGGCCGCGACTGGCTCGATGCGGCGCGCCATCCCTCGATCCGGTTCACGATCGACGGCGTCCGAAATGTCAAGAGCTTGAAATCGTCGCGCGAGTTCAAGACCTACTCGATGGATGTCACCGGGAAGCTCACCGTTCGCGGAAGGACGAAGCGCGTGAGTTTCCCGGCCCGCGTCACCTACCTTCCCGAGAGCGAGAAGACACGCCAGAAGATGCCGGGAGACCTCCTCGCCGGCCGCGGCGAGTTCACCGTGCGGCTGGCCGATTTCGGGGTGACGGGGCCGGCTGGCGCGGATCTGATCGGAACGAAGGTCGGTCAGGAGATCTCGATCGGCGTGAGCCTGGTCGCCAGCAACGCGGCATCCGGGGCGGCCATGAACCCCTGCGGCGGGAAGTCGGGGATGAACCCCTGTGGAGGGAAGTCGGGGATGAATCCCTGCGGCGGGAAGTCGGAAATGAATCCCTGCGGCGGGAAGTCGGGGATGAACCCCTGTGGCGGGAAGTCGGGAATGAATCCCTGCGGCGGCAAGTCCTGAGCTCGGCTCCGGCCGATCCCGGCGGCCGGCCCATCGTGGCCCGGCGCGCGCCTTCGGTGTCCCGGGGCGGGGCGCGTGCCGGGCCGCCAGTCGCCGCACCTACCGGACGAGGTAGAAGTAGGACACCCCGTCCCGAAGAACGGGATCGTCGTACGAGCTTTCCGGCTCCTCGTCCAGAAGCGTCACGGGGTCGGTGGTGAACCTCGCATCGCGCGCCCTCCGCAGCGTGTACGGTGCCACCCCTCCCGTCCACTCGAGGTGCACCGTTCCGGCTGCATCGTCCCGCGTCACGGAGAGCGTGATCGGAGCCCAGGCGGGGCGGACGCGGAGCCTCACCGTCGCGGTTTGGAAGGGGCCGAGCGGCACGGCGGCACCGGTGCTGCCCACGCTCAGCGGGGTTCCTCCCTCCTCGTCCGCCTCGACCGATTCGGCATCGAGAATCTCGAACGTATCGGAGCTGACGGTGGCGGTCGTCGTCGAACCGAGCAGCTCGGTGAGCCTCACCACCACCCCGTCCCCATCGTCAGCGGGTTTGACCGTGTACATGCGGACGCCCGACGGCTCGGCTCGGAAGAAGGAGGCCGCGTCGTCGGGAAGATTGCCGGGCCGCCGACCGACCAGGCGGCTCCGGAGCGGAGTGAGCGCCTCGAACCCGAACGAACTGGCGGCCGCAGGATCGAAGGAGGGATCCGCGGCGCGGATGTGATGGGTGAAGTGATACACGTGAGGCGCGCCGGGCTCCACGTCGTACGGCCCGACATGACCGTCTTCGTACTCGTACTCGTCGCTCCGGTCGACCAGTCGGGAAAGCAGGAGAGCGTCACCGGTCGAATAGGAGGCCGATGCGAGACTCGACAGGTTCTCGAAATGATGGGCCACCGCGTTGTCGAGCGCGTAGAGCACGCCCGCGGTGGCATCGAAGAACGCGAGGGTGTGTTCGACATTGTGCCAGTCGAACACGCTGGGCCGAGCGAAGGAGTCGGCCACGGGATCCAGAAACCGCGTCGTCGTCTCGCTTCGGATCTGGAAGTCGTGGATGTCGAAGGGCATCGTAACCACGTAGGCCCGCGTACCGATGCTCTGGGGGACATACGGCATCTGGTCGCGGTCGAGCACGTTCTCGATCTCGACCCGATCCTCACCGCGATAGAGCCGGTAGTAGGTCCTCACGTGGGGGGTGCCCGTGCGGTCGACGACCAGCTCTCCCAAGAGCGGACCGGAGCTGCCCACGGTGACCGTGGCCGAGTCGGGCGGCTCCGCGACCGGCGGCTGCTGGCTGTCGTACTCCTGCTTCGTGTTCGAGGCCAGCTCGTTGAACCGGTAGGGGGATGCGGTATCGATCATCTCCCGCCCGCGCGTTTTGTCGTAGAGGCTGGTGATGGCGCCCGTCGCCGGGTCCACCTCGATGCGGTAGAAGTCGTTTTCGATGGCCGCCGGCGTCACGTCGAGCACGCCGTCCGGCACGGCCGAAGGGGTGCCCGGCAGGAGATCGTAGACGCGGTACCCGACGGCGGGAACCGATCGTGCGCGGAACAGCACCTCGCGGGTGGCGTCGAACCGCTGGAACGGTACCTCGACGCCGGTCCCTCGCTCGACGATCCGGAACTCGGTGTCGTAGAGCGAAGCGGGGAGGGCCTGACGAACCCAGCCGTCGCGAGTATGGCCCAGCGGGTTGACCGCCACGATCGCGTCGCCCGTGGCGGGGAGGTCCGCCAGCGCGCGGTCCAGGCCCTGGTCGACGAGCCGCGCGGCGGTGTCGCGGGCATCGCGGGCGTAGGAGAGGTGGATGCGGTTGTTCCGGTCCATCTCCTCGGGGGTGAAATAGCCCGGCCAGCCCCCGGCGCCCGAGTGCTCGTCCGATTCGATCATCTTCCGGTACATGAACCGGATGTCGTCGGCCGGGACGGGGTCACCGTCGATCGCGGCTCCCGCCGCGAGCAGCGCCTCCGCGGTCCGCGCGTCCCGGTGCGCCTCCCGCACCCAGCGCTGGGTGTTGGGGGCCCCCGCGTTGCTCGGTGACCACGCCGCGCCGAAATCGCCGCTGTAGGAGGGGAAGGCATCGGGGCCGTAGGTGGCCAGCATGTGGTCGAAAAACTCGTCGGGGTTGGCGAGGATGAACTTCGGGTTCTGGTAGGTCTGGTTCCACTGGTTGACAAGGTTCCTCGCCTTGAATCCCTGGTAGTGATTGTCGAAGCCGCGCATGAGCAGCATCTCGGGGAAGGGGTAGCCCGATTCCTCGACCTCCGGCAGCCGCTTCCCGAGCTTCTCGTGCAGATCGTCGAACGTGTCGAAGAAGGAAAAGCCCCAGTTGAACGCCTCGGCGTAACTGTCGAACGTGATCCACGCCAGAACGCGGCTCCCGTCCGGTCCGACCCACCAGAAGGGACGGTGCCCGTGGTCGGGAAGCGTCAGCTTCCCGCCGAACGAGGTGTTCATCCCGCCGATGTAGAACTCCACGCCGGCGCGGGAAAGCAGCTCGGGGAGTGCGAAGGTCGATCCCGGGACGTCATCGGTGATCCAGAAGCGGACCGGGATGCCGTGCTCGCGGCCGAACCGCGTCGAATAGTACAGGCAGCGGGCGAGCTCCTCGTGCCCCACTTTGGTCGTGTGCATGTTGGCGTAGCCGGCGGCGAGCCGGATGCGTCCCTCCCGCAGCCGGTCGATCATGCGCTGGTGTTCCGCCTCCGTCGAACGCTCCCACCAGCGGTCGAGCCACCAGCCGTTTTCGATCGTCCACCGGTAGTCCGGGGCGATGTCCATGTTGTCGAGAACCTGATCGAGATGCGTCTTGGCGAACTCCTCGATGTCGTCCGGAGGCTTGGTGAAGCCGATGTCGAGGTGGCTGATCTCCATGAGGTAGATCGTCTTGATCGACGAGTCGACCCCGATCGACATGTCCCCGAAGACGTCGAGGTCGTCGACCCACGTCTCCACGCCGGGATCGCCGTCGGCCGTCAACTCGAACCGGTGGACCCGCGCGATCGTGTCGCGGTCGTCGAGGAAGTCGAGGTCCCAACCGGTCGGCTCCGCCGTCGCACCTCCGTCCCAGACACGGCACCGGACCCGCGGATGCCCGCTGGGGTCGGACTCGATGGCCAGGCGGATCCAGCGCTTGCGGTTGTATGGGATGAGCCCGGCCGCGCTGGCCGCCATCTGGACCATCGCGTCCCCCTCCGAGCGCCACAGGGACACCGTGCCGTCGCCGGCCACGTGAAGGCGATACTTGCGCAGCTCCGGTGCCCGCTGCTCGAGGTCGAGATCGAAGATGTAGGTCCCGCTTCGCTCCGCCCGGTACTCGAAGGCGATCGAGAAGGTCTCGGCCGGGACCGGGTAGGCGGGATGCCTCGCCCAGTGCTTCGTGGGCGAGCTGGGGAACGGCCCCCTCCCGTCGGCGTAGAAGGACGTGTCCCCGCCGTCCGCTTTCTGCGTCCAGGGGGAGGGCTGGCCGAAGCCGTTCCCCTGCTCCCAGTCGGGGTCGAGGATTCCCTCGAAATCGTCGCTGTAGACGGTCCCGCTGCCGGGCGTGTACGCGAGTCCGGCACTCGCCGCGCAGGCTGCGGCCGCGAGCAGCGCGCCGACCACGTTTCTCGACATCTTCGCCTCCTCCCGGGACCGGACCCGGTCGGGAAAAGACTACGGCGGTCCGGCAGGAGAGGGAAGCCGGATCAGCGCGCGTCGGCCAGGCGGCGCCAGGCGCGCCGCAGCTCGTCGAACGCGTCCCGCCCGATCAGGAAGCGCAGCACCAGCGCCGGAGGGGCGCTCAGCGCGGCGCGAAGGCGGGCCAGCGACGAGCGCCAACCCGGGCGCAGGAGGGTCACCCGGATCGTGTGCCGCGTGCGGTCGGTCCAGCGGAACTTCCAGGCGTCGGTCCCGCGCAAGAGGTTCATCTCGCGATAGCCCCGCTCGATCAGCTTTTCCATGATCACCCCGGTCATGTAGAAACCGGGCGAGTATCGGTGATAGCGCGGTGCGAACCCCATTTGATAGCCGAAGTAGACGCCGTCGTGCAGGAATCCGTAGTGGGTGGCGATCGGCCGGCCCCCACTCATGAGAATGAACAGGGCGAGACCTCCCGAATCCGCGAGGCGTTCGATGAGATCGCGATGGAAGTCGAAGTAGGCGCGCCTCGAGAAGTTCCCCGAGCGGCCCCGCGACTCCATCCGGCGCTGGTGGAGATCCTTCAGGATGGCGGCGCCGTGCGCCGGCTCGAGGTCCGGACCGACCTCCCGCCAGCGGACACCCAGGTCGCGCTCGATCCGGCGGCGGCATCGACGCACGCGGTGCCGGAACTTGGCGGGGCGCATCGCCAGGTAGGTCTCGAACGAACCGGGCAGCGGCACGTACGGGCAGGTGGCCCGCCGTTCGGCGCTGAAAAAGATCCCGTAGCGCCTCGCCCAGACTCGCGCGATCCTGGGCAGGGACCCGTCCGGCGGGAGCTCGTTCAGGTCGGCGAAGTCCCACGTCGGGTCGGCCAGCACGTGAGGCGCCAGCGCTCGTGCCACCTCCTCCTCCCGGTCCGGTTCCACCAGGGCGTCGAGGAAGTCGGGATTGACCACGGCACCGGCGCCGACGTTGGAGAGAACCCGGGCGGTGCCGAAGCGGTAGCGGCGCCGCTCGACGTACAGGGGAACGATCGCCACCGGACGCCCGTCCGGCCCGCGGACCAGGTAGACGCGGCCCTGCTTTCCGTGGTGGAAGTGCTCCCACCACGTTCGCTGGAACTGCCAGGAGACAAAGATGTTCCGCGTCCGCGCCCGCGCCTCGAGCTCCCGCCAGGCCTCTCCGAGTGCGGGGAGCGGAACGCGCTCGACGCGCATCCGGCGCGGTCCGGACGCCGCCGGGTGCCGGAGGGCCGCCGCGGGCGCGGGACCCGGAGGGCTTTCCCGGCGCGGGATCGGCGGGTACGCGGCGGCGGGGCGGCTCAACGGCGACCTCCTGCGGGGACGGGCCGCCGCTCATCGTATCGCGGAGCCGCGACGGGCGCGCGGCTCCGGTTTGCCGGCCCGCCTTCCATCCCTTATGGGTACGGCCGCCGGCCCCAGCGGTCGAGCCGCTGCGGGAACCGGATCGGCGGAAGCGGCGTTGTAGCGGACGAGAGGATGCCCCGGCAGCCCACGGACTCCGAGCTGGTGGCCCGGACCCGGGCCGGGGAGGAGCGTGCGTTCGCCATGCTGGTGGACCGCCACAAGGATGCCCTCGTGGGGTACCTGACCCGCATGTCGGGCTCGCATGCGATGGCGGAGGATCTGGCGCAGGAGACGTTTCTGGCCTTCTATCGCCACCTCCCGCGCTACCGGGAGGACGGGCGGCTGCGGGCGTTCCTCTTCACGATCGCGACCAACCTCCTCCGATCCGCCGAGCGCCGGGAGCGCCGTCGGCGCCTGCTGGGCGCCTCGCCGGAGCCGGCTCCCGAGGAGGGCGGGCCCTCCGGCGGGATCAACGGGCGGCGGGCCGGGCCGGAGGACGCGGTCTACCGCACGGAGCTCCGGAAGAGGCTCTCGGCGGCGCTGGCCGGCCTGCCGATGCGGTACCGCGTCCCCGTCGTGCTCCACGACGTGATGGGGTGGAGCCATGCGGAAATCGCCGGCCTGCTCGGTACGCGGGAGGGCACGGTGAAGTCGCGGATCTTCCGGGGCCGCGAACGACTGCGGGCCGAGCTGGCGTCATTGGCGGGAGGTCGCGAGCGATGAGCCGGAGCGGGGCGGACGGCCGCGAGCGGTCGGGCGATTGGCTGGCGCGGGAACTGGCCGAGCTTCCGGTCCCGGCGGCGGGGGAGGGCTTCACCGACTCGGTGATGCGCCGCCTGCGCGAGCAGCCGCGCCGCCGCACGGGACGCCGCGCTCTCGCGGTGGCGCTGGCCGCCGCCGCGATCGCGCCCGCGGCACTGTGGCTTGCCGGACGCGCCGCCGGAGAGCGGCCGCCGGCGCGGGCGGAGCGGCTCGCGGAGGAGGAGCGCCGACTCAGGCGGGAGCTCGAGGAACTCCGCCGGGCGCTCGAGGCGGAAGCCCCCGTCGTCTACCTGGGAGGGGACGAGCGGCTCGATCTCGTCGTCGATCTCGGGCGGCTCGCCGGGCGGGCGCGGGCCGCGGTCCGGCCCGCCTCGGCGCGGGCACGTCGGGTGGAGGAACGATGAGCAGCGCCCCGTTGAGCCGGAGAATCGCGGGGGGAAGCTTCCGGACGGCTTTCGCATGGGGGCTCGTCCTGGCGGCCGTGCTGCCGGTCATCGCCGCGCGGGACGATGCGCCGCGAGACCTTCGGGTTTTCGGCTCGCCGGACGGCAGCGTCTTCGTGCTGGAGGAGGGCCGGGAGGGCCGGCGCTTCCCGGTCGAGTGGCTCACGGCCGTCCGGAACCGGAACTTCCTGGGGGTGAGCTACCTGCCGCTCACCCCGGAGCTGCTCCGTCACTTCGGTGTCGCGGCCGAGGCCGGAGCGCTGATCGCGCGCGTCGATCCCGACTCGCCGGCCGGCCGCGCCGGGCTGCGCGTGGGGGACATCGTCAGCGCCGTCGGCGAGAAGCGGCTCACGGCGGACGGTTCGCTCGGCCGGGCCATCGCCGAGCAGCAGGCGGGGGCCAGGATCGAGCTCGAGGTGTGGCGGGAGGGGAAGCGGATGGAAGTTCCGGTGACCTTGGAGCAGCGCCCGCGCCCGTCGTTCGACGTCGGGAGGCTGATCTTCGACCGTTCCGAGCCCGTCCTGTTCCGCATCGCGCCCGAAGCCCTGGCCGAGGCCGAATCGCGGCTCCGGGCGATCTTCGACGACCCGGAGTGGAAGGAGAGGATGCGGGCCTGGCGGAACAACGACGAGCTTCGCCGCCGAATCGAGGGGTTGGAAAAGGAGCTCGAACGGCTGCGAGAGAAGATCGAGGCCGCGGAGCGGAGCGAGGACTGACCGGGGCAGCCCGCTGCCGCGCCGGAGCCCGGCTCTACCGGCTCTTCACGAGTTCCTCGAGGATCCGGACGGGCGGCTCCGGCGGGGACGTGTCGACCACGGGCACGCCGTGGGCTTCGGCCCGTTCGATCAGCCGGTCGTGGATGCGCCGGATCGCGGCGAAGTTGGCCAGATACCGCTCCGCCGGCCGTCCCGTGGCGCCGCCGCGCTCCAGAAACCGCTGCCGGTGAACCGCCTCGTCGCGGGTCGCCAGGAGGAGCACCACCTGGCGGGCGGGTCGCGGCAGGCCGTCGAGCGGGACCAGCGGCGGCCACAAGTGCACCCCCTCGACGATCATCCCCACCCCCTCCGAGACGGAGCGCTGGACGGCGGCCCGGACTCCGCGGAGCACGGTGCGCGACTGGCTGTCGAAGCCGGCGAGAGGCCCGGCGGACGGAGCGGTCCGGTCGCCCGTCTCGAAGCTGGAGCGGTGGAGCGTGGGGTCGGCGGCGGCCGGTACGAACGCCCGGAGGATCTCTCGAACCGCGTCGGTCGGGAGAACGCGGTGCAGTCCGAGCCGCGGGGCCAGCGCGAGGGCCAGGGTCGACTTTCCGGTTCCGGTGCCCCCTCCGATGTAGACGACGAGCGGACCGGTTCCCGGTGTCCCTGCGCTGCGATCGGAATCGCTCACGAAAGCCCCCATCCGGGACGCTCGGGCGCGCACTCTACCACGCGCGGGGGGAATTCCGGCCCTCGCGGCGCCCCTCCCGCGGGCGGGCGGGGCGACCGCTCCCCTTCCGGCAGCGGCGGCTCGCCGGACCGCCGGGAGCGAACCGGCGCTGCGAGTTCCTGCGGGAGGCGATGAGGGCTGGCCCCGCCGTGACGGGGATCGAGAATCGGCGGAGTCCGGGGCGGGCGGACCGGGCGGTGGAGCGGATCTCGCGAAAGGCGGCAGCGGGGCGGCTCCGCCGGCCGGGCGGGTCGGAGCACCGGCGAAGGGAAACGGGGCGGGTCGTCCAAGGGATCGGCGCGTTCCGGGCGGGGTCGACCGGACCGGCCGTTTCGGTGCGCCCCGCCGGCGGACACGGACTCCCCCCGCGGGCGAGCCTCAGCGCCCTTCCGCGAGCTCGTCGAGGAGCCCTTCGATGCGACGCTCGAGGCCGGGGCCGGGGTCGAGGGCGAGGGCGCGCCGCAGATGCCGGCGGGCAGCGCGGTTCTTTCCCCCGGCGGCGAGCGCGAGCGCGGCGTTGAAGCGGTAGATGGGCTCGCGCGGGTCGCGCGCGGCGGCCGCGAGGAACAGATCGAGCGCCGAACTCCACTCGCCGCGTTCGAGCAGCAGGCGGCCGAGGTTGTTCCGGTAGCTCGCTTGGGCCCGGTCGAGCGCCACGGCGCGGCGGTAGGCGGCCAGGGCTTCCTCGCCGCGCCCGGCCCGGGCTGCCACGGCGCCGAGGATCATGGCGGCGCGGGCCGAACCGGGCGCCGCGGCCGCGGCGCGGCGGGCCTCCGCCAACGCGCCGCGCAAGGCCTCGGGGTCGTGCGGGAGCCAACCGAGCGTCGTGTCGTGGGGCCGAAGCCACCGGTAAGGTTCGAGCCGCCCTGCGTCGCGCCCCGGATCCCGCACATAGACCATCGCGACGTCATCGAAGAAGACGAGGGAAAAATCGGGGCGGCGGGCGAGCGTCGCGGCGAACGCCGCGTCGTCGTACGACACGAGCGCGAACCGCACGCCGAGCTCGTCCAGCAACGCGTCGGTGGTCTTGCGCTGCGCCCAGGCCAGGAACCGTTCGTAGACCATCTGGCGGCCGTCGACCATCACCGACAGGCGGGGCCACGAGCGCCAGATCAGATAGCCTCCCAGAGCCCAGGAGTTGTACAGGGGGCCCTCGAGCCGCTTCGCCTCGATGAACTCCACGCAGGCGCGCGGAGCCGAGGTCCGGCCCATGCCGAGGCCCGGCTCGTACAACCGGCTCTGGTCGAGGTGGACCCACGACGCGTGAGGCGAGAGCAGGCGCACCGACACCCATCCCGCCGCCAGCGCCATGGCGGCGACACCTCCCGGCCCCGCTGCGAGGCGCGCGAGGTTCGGCGCGAACCGGCGCGCGGCCGGGCCGGCGCGGCGCGAGATCTCCGTGAGCGACCGGGCGACGATGGGCGCGGAGAGGACGGCGAACAGCCCCACGTTGCGGCGGGCGGCGGCCGCGAGCGCCAGCGCTCCGGCGAAGACGAGCCCGTCCGCCGCCGGCAGCCCGCGTGCCGTCAGCGCCAGGAGAAGCGCGGCCGCGGCGGCGAGCACGAAGAACGAGGCGTACCCGTCCCACCCGGGCGGAAGCCATTCCCGCGTCGGCGCCCGGGCGATCGCTTCGGCGAAGACCAGCCGGTAGGCGGGTGTGTAGATGAACGGTCCGAAGGGGTTCACCAGGGTGGCGGCGAACGCGGCGGCCGCCGCACCCGCGAGGTGCGCCGGCTTCCCCGGCCGGGACATCCGCCCCAGGCGCTCGTCGACGGCCGCCCCCGCGGCGTGCGCCGCGAGCAGACCGATGCCGGCGATGACGTAAGGATGCAGGTTCGCCCAGAGCAGCGCGAGCGGCGGCAGCGCGTACAGAGTCCGGAAGCTCCCCCGGTCGAGGAAGCGGCGGGCGAGGCCGTCGAACACGGGGATCAAGCCGAGCGTCGCCATCTCGGGGCGGACGTACATCCGGTGCCGGACGAGGACGAGCGCGTAGAGAAGCGCCCAGCCGACGGCGAGGCCGCGGCCGCCCCGGGCTCGCGAGGTCCACGCCAGCGCGCCGAAGACGCCTCCGTACCAGATCGCCTTGACCGCCACGAGACCGGCGAATCCGCCGGCGCGGTGGACGAGCGCCGCGAGCACTTCCCACAGCCAGGAGTAGTAGGCGTAGTACTCGCCGCGTGCGGTGTAGGAAAAAACGTCCGTCGAGGCGATCCGTCCGGTGCGCAGCGTCTCGTAGCCGTTGCGCAGGTGCCAGAAGAGGTCGGAGTCGGCGATCTTGAACGTCGCCGCGGCCACCGCAGCGACGACGACGAGCGCCGCGGCGACCGTTCCGGTGCGGTCAGGTCCGCCGGCTCCGTTTCGAATAGGCGGCGCGCACCCGGACGAGGTCATGGATGGCACGCAGCAGGTCCCACGGGCGCACCTTCGAGCCGGGCCGGTCGCGCCACACCGCGAGGGGGTGCTCGACGACCGCTTCCAGCGCCGGCCGGCCCCGTTCGGCCAGCGCGCGGTCGAATCTTATCAGCAGCTCGACGTCGAACGCCCAGCCGCTCAGGAACGGCTCGTCGAACAGTCCCCTTGTCGCCTCCGTGACCCGGAACAGCTTGGCCCCGCACTGGGTGTCGTAGACCGGCCATCCCAGCGTCCAGGAGGCCGCGGTGGCGAAGATGCGGCCGGCGTAGTGTCGCACGGCGCTCCGCTCGATCGTCCTGCCGAGCAGCTTGACGCGGGAGCCGAGCACGAGTGCGATTTCGGGACGGCTCTCGAGAACGGCCCGCAGTTCCCCGACGGCCTCGAGCGGCGTGGAGAGGTCGGCGTCCCAATAGCCGGCGAATGTGGGACCGGCCGCGAGCGCGGCGAGCATTCCGCGCCGCACGGCCTCCGCCTTGCCGCGGTTGCGCTCGAGACGGGTGAGGCGGGCCCGGCCGCCGGCCGCCGCGACGATCCTCTCCAGCAACTCCGGCGTGCCGTCCGAACTGCCGTCGTCCACGAACTCGAACCGGACGCGCGGATCCCGGTCGAGATGCGCCAGGAACTCGTCCCCGTCGAGGCGTTCCGCCTCGTCGAAGCAGGGGACCACGACCGCGGTGTCGACGGGCACGGTCAGCTCCACCGGAACCAGCGGAGCGCCAGGGCGAACGACACGGCCGTCCAGGCGCCGATCAGGGCGAGTTCGTGCGCCACCTCGGGAAAGCCCGCTCCCTCGAGCATCACCGCACGCAGGGCGTCGTTGACCGCGGTCAGCGGGAGGAGCTGAATGAGCGGCTGGAGAGGCGCGGGGAACCTCTCGGCGGAGAAGAACGTGCCCGACCCGATCCACATGGGGAGCATCACGAAGTTCATGATTCCCGAAACGCCCTCGATCGTGCGGGGCCGGGCGGCCACGAGCAGGCCGAGGCCCGCGAAGGCGAGTGCGCCGGCGAGGCAGACCGCCGCGAACGTGGCGAGCGGCCCGCGGAACGGCACGGAGAAAACCGCCCGCGCGAAGCCGACGAGCACGACCACCTCGGCGCCGAGGAAGACCAGCCGTCCCGCCATCTGGGCGGCAAGGTAATGGCTCCTCCGCATCGGCGCCGCCGCGAGGCGCTTGAGCAGCTTCTTCTGGCGGGCGTTCACCACCGAAAACCCGACCCCCCACATCCCGGTCCCCATGAGGTTCATCCCGAGGAGACCCGGGACCAGGAAGTCGATGTAACGCGCGCCGGGCGCCCGGACCTCCTCCACCCGAACCGGCGGACCGTCGAGCGGCCCGGACGCGCGGCGGAGGGCGTTCTCGACGGCGAACCGGGCGGCGAGGCTCTCCGGGCGCGCCGGGTCGAAGCGCACGGTCACCTCCGCACCCGGTTCGACGGAGGCCGCCGCCGCCCCGGTCCGCAGCCGCCTCAGCGCCTCCTCGGCCGGGAGGACCGCGCACTCGAGTTCCGGTGATCCGGCCAGCGCCCGCGCGAGCGGTGCGGCCCCGGCGCCTCCGACCACCGCGATGCGCAGCGGGCCGGCCCGCCGCTCCCGGAAGGCGACGCCGAGGGCCAGGGCCAGCAGTACGGGAAACACGAAGACCCAGAACAGCGCCTCCGGTTCTCGTACGAACTCGCGGATCCGGAAGAGGGTCAGTTCGATCAGCGGGTGCGGCCGGGACACGCGCTCAGCCCTCCCGCAGGTGGCGCCCGGTCAGCGCCACGAAAACGTCCTCCAGCGTCGCATGGTGCATCGCGAGTCGCGTCAGCCGGGCGCCGGACCGATGGAGAGCGGCCAGGATCGAGGGAAGGGAGTTGTGCGGCTCGCGCAGCGTCAGCCGCAGGCCGCCCTCCACCGCGGTCACCGAGGAGACGCCGGGGGCGCCGGCCAGCTTCTCCGGCGGCAGCGGGTGCTCGGTGGCCAGCTCCAACACGTGCTCCGCCCCCAGCGACGCCACCAGCTCGCGGGGCGTCCCGTGCGCGATGATCCGCCCCCGGTCCATGATCGCGACGCGGTCGCAAAGACGCTCGGCTTCCTGCATGTCGTGAGTGGTGAGGAGCACCGTTCCCCCCGCCTCCCGGAAGCGGCTCACGACGTCCCACATCGCGAGTCGGGCCTGCGGGTCGAGGCCGGTGGTCGGCTCGTCGAGAAAGAGAAGTTCCGGCCGGCCCACCAGCGCGCAGGCGAGGGAGAGCCGGCGCCGCTGTCCCCCCGACAGCCGTCGCACCTGGACAGCGGACTTTTCCTGGAGCGAGACCAGCTCGATGGCACGGTCGATCTCCAGCGGTTCGGGGTAGAAGCTGGCGAACAGTCGCACCGTCTCGCGGACCGTCAGCTTCTCGGGAAGGGAGGTCTCCTGGAGCTGGACGCCGAGGCGCCGGCGGAGGTCGGCGCCGGCCTCCTCCCAGGTTCGGCCGAGCAGTTCGATCCGCCCGGCATCCGGCCGGAGGAGGCCCTCCAGCACCTCGATGGTCGTCGTCTTGCCCGCCCCGTTCGGCCCGAGCAGTCCGAGGCAGCGGCCTCTCCGCACCTCGAGATCGATGCCGTCCACGGCGGTGAGCTCGCCGTAGCGCTTCACGAGACCGCGGACGAGAAGGGCGGCTCCGGGCACGCGGGCGATTCTACCGCGGCGTTCCGAACCGCCCGCGGGGTGGCGGCCGCGCGCGCGGGGCGGCATTCTGGGCGGCCCCGCGGAACGGCCCGCGGGAGGAGGCGACGATGCCGGGACGCGGGCAGGTGCGCGACCGTCGCCAGCCGGTGCCGCCGGGCCGGACGACGTTCGAGCTGACGCTCGGGCGACTCCGCGTGCGCCTGGTCGACCTTCCGACCTCCTGGGACCCGTTCGTCACCGAGCAGTACGCGCCCTTCGCCGAGGTCCCGCAGCCGGGGCGGGAGGCCGATCTGGTGGTGCGCTGCCGCGAGGAACCGGGGACGTTCGTGCCCTTGCCGCCGCCGGGGGAGATCACGCGCCTCCTTCTCGAGCGCGAGGGGCCCCGCCGCTTCTCGGTCCGCTCCCACTGGCAAAAGGGCTATCTCGATCTGGATCGCGGCGAGGGAGAGCTGGTCCTGGGAGACCGGGTGTGGGACCGGTTCAGCATGTCGGTGGAGAACTACCTCCGAATCGCCGCGCAGCTGGCCGCGATCGAGAAGGGAGCGTTCCTCCTGCACACGGCGGGGGTGCTGCATCGCGGCCGGGTCTACCTTTTCTTCGGGCCGTCGGGAGCCGGGAAGTCGACCGCTACGGCCCTGTCGGCTCCCCGCGAAGCGCTGTCGGACGACATGGTGCTGGTCGATACGGCGGCGCCCGTCACCGCGCACGCCGTGCCCTTCTTCATGGTCTATCCGCCGGAGAAGCGCCTGCGGGGAGCCTGGCCGGTCGCCGCCGCGCTCCGGCTCCGGCAGGCGGCCGAAGACCGACTGGAGCGGCTGTCTCCCGCGCGCGCGGTGGCGACCGTGGCCGCCAGCGTTCCGTTCGTCCACGAGTTGGGGCTGTCGCACGAGGGGCTCACCCGTCTCGTCGCCGCGTTCTGCCGAGAGGTGCCCGTGTGCGACCTGCACTTCACCAAGAGCGCCCGGTTCTGGCGGGTGCTCGAGCAGGAGCTCGGCGCGTGACGGCGGGATGCCGATCTCAGGTGGAGGCTGTCAGCGACTCGTACAGGGCCCGCACGCGGCGCGCGTAATCGAGCAGCCGGGGAAGCTCGTCGAGGGTGAGCGCCTGCGCGCCGTCGCAGAGTGCCGCCTCCGGCCGCGGATGGAAATCGATGAGCACCATCGACGCCCCCGCGATCACGCCCTGGCCGACCGCATGGAAGATGTCCGGTAGCCCGTCCGGCGCCCGGTCCCGCCGCCCCACGCTGTGCGAGGGGTCGATGCAGACCGGCAGGCGAGTCTGGCGGCGGACCACCGGGACGTGGGCGAAGTCGACCAGGTTCCGGTGCGGATCGCCGAGGTGGGTCTTGACGCCGCGGAGGCAGAACACGATCCGGTGGTTCCCTTCGCTGGCGATGTACTCGCAGGCGTTGAGGGACTCCTCCAGCGTGATCCCCATGCCCCGCTTGAACAGGACGGGGAACTCCTGGGCCTGACCCACGGCCTTCAGGAGCTCGAAGTTCTGAGCGTTCCGGGTGCCGATCTGGAGCATGACACCGGTGGGATGGCCGGTCCGTTCGAGCGCTTCGCGGATCTCCTCGATGTGCCGCGCCCGGGTCACCTCCATCGCGATCACCCGCACCCCGTGCCGACCCGCCGCTTCGAAGACCCACGGCAGGCAGGCGGCGCCCAGGCCCTGGAAGTCGTAGGGGCTCGTGCGCGGCTTGTAGGCCCCCATGCGGGTGGTGACCACACCGTTCGCCTCGAGGGCCGCCATCATCGCTTCGACATGCTCCGGCGTGTCCACCGCGCACAGGCCGGCGAAGACCTGGAGCCGGTCGGGGCCGATCCTCACGCCGTTGTACTCGAACCCCTCCGGGTCGCCGTCGCCGTGCCGGCCGATCACGCGGTACTTGGTGGAGACGCGGACCACGCGCCGCACGCCGGGCATCGCCTCGAACGGCTCGGCGGGAACCTCTCGCGTCGACCCGATCAGGTGGATCTCGACGACGGTGTCGCGGGAGCCGCGGAAGACGTGCCGGCGCGGCTCGACGCCAGGAAAGCGCAAGGCGAGCGCTTCGACCGCGGCGGCGGCCGACTCGGGAGCGTTCGGCTCGAGGGTGATCACCATCCGGCGGCAAACATACGGCCGGGGGCCGGCTCCGCCCACGCCGGGTCTCCCCGGGCGTTCCCGCGGCGCCGGTCCCGCCGCCCGGCAGGACGCTTTCGGCCTGGACCCGCCGACGAGGCCGAGCTCGGCCCCGGGGGCAGGGAGCCGGACCGCCCGGCGCGGCGCCGGGCGGGAGCGGCGTCGCGCTCCGGCCACGGCCCGCTTTCGGATCCCGGCCGGTTCAGGAGGGCGGGAGCCGGGAGAGGATCTCCAGCCACAACTCCTCGTAGGCCCGGGCCTGCGCGCTGTTACGGGCGAAGACCGGGACGGGCGCCCGGTAGACGCCCATCTGCTCGACGACGCTCGAGTAGGGGATTTCCGACCTCAGGAAGCGGGGCGAAGCGGCGCGGGCCCTCGCGCGGATCACCCGGTGAAGCGCCTTCCGGCGGTCGACCATGCAGAAGAACGGCAGGAGGAGCGGCGGCCGGGCCGGACCGTCGCGTTCGAGGTGGTCCTCGAGCTGCTCGAGCGTCCGGAGGGAGAGGGTCGTGGGGATGGTGGGGACGAGCAGCACGTCCGCCGCCCTGAACAGGCTCTCCGACACCAGCGAGATGCTCGGCGCGCAGTCGATGAAGACGCGTTCGTACTCCGCTTCGAGCGGTTCGAGAAGGGAACGAAGCTGGCCGGCCGGGGCCGCGGTCGTCGCCAGGGCCAGGTCGAGGTGCCGGTAGGACAGATCGGCCGGGAGGAGGTCGAGATCCTCGAAATCGGTGGCGCGGACCAGCTCGGCCGCCGGGAGACGGCCGCAAGCGAGATCCTCTCCGGCCCCCTCGACGCGCGGCCGGATCCGGAAGTAGAAGCTGGCGGCTCCCTGCGGGTCGAGATCCCACAAAAGCGTCCGCACGCCGTCGCGGGCCGACAGATAGGCCAGGTTGACCGCCGTGGCCGTCTTGCCGACACCGCCCTTGATGTTGTAGGTGGCGAAGACGATCACGGTTCGTCCGGCTCCCGCGCCGCCCGGCCGCTTTCCGCCGCCTCCGCGAGTCGCCCTTCGGCCTCCTTCGCCGCCTCCCTCGCTGCCGCGTGGAGATGTTCGACCACCCGGCCCGCGGCGATCAGCGCCGCCGGTCCGGCCTCCATCCGGCTGGCGGCGCCGGCCACCGAGGCGGCGACCGACGGGAGCCTCGCCGCGCGCTCGAGCGCTTCCGCCAGCCGGCGGGCGGCCTCGAGGCGCCCTTCCAGGCGGTCGGGGGGAATCAGGCCGGCGAAGAACTCGAGGAGGTGGGCGAGAGCGCGGGCGGCTCGCGCCGCCAGGGCGCGGGCCTCGGGCGTGCGCTCGGCGAGCGCGGCCGCGGACCTCTCCACGAGATCGGTCCGCGCGCGCCGGAGGGCGGCGCGCGCCCATTCGGAGGCGGGCCGGGCGCTCCGGGGCCAATCCCCGCCGGGAAGAAGGCAGCGCTCCCACTCGCGCCCGAGATCCGCGTAGCGCTCGCCTTCGAGAACGGCGCGCAGCTCCTGCGCCGCGTTCGCGCGCGCCTTTTCGAGCGCCGCGTCGAGCGGCTCGAGCTCGCGCTCCGTCTCCGGCGCCTCCCGGAGCCGGAACGTCCGGACGGCGAGCAACGCTTCGGTGGCCGCGGCGGCCGGCTCCGTCCGCTCGAGCAACCACGAAAACTCGGGAGCGAAGCGCACGGCCGCTTCCGGCAGCGCGTCCGCCAGCGCCGCCGTCGCGGTGACGGTCCGCGCGACGGCGCCGCGGAACTCTTCGAGGAACAGCGGGTCGAGATCGTCGCGCAACCCCGGCTCCACCGCGCGGATCGATCGTGCGAGAACCGCCAGGACGCGGCGCACCGCTTCACCGGCGGGAATCCCGGGAAGCAGGGGAACGCGCAGCCGGCCGCGCGGGCGGGCAGGTTCGCGGCCGAGCGCCCGCAGGCAGGCGGCGAGCTCGGCCGGCTCGTCCCGCTCGAAACCGAAGCTCCGCTCGATCCCGGCCGCCAGCGCCGCCGCCTCCTCGGCATAGCCGCGGAGCGGGAGCACCCGGAGGCGCCAGGGCAGCGTCCGCTCCGGCTCGGAGGTTCCGGCGCCGAGCCGCACGCGGAGCCGCTCGAGCCGCAGGCGCGCGAACGTCTTGCGTTCGTCGTTCAGAGCCCGAAAACCCCTCGATTCCGACGAGACCTCCACCACCGGGAGGAGGCGCCGCATTCCCGCCGCCTGGAGGAGCGCGTCGCGAAGCGGGCCGGGCGGGACGTCCCAGGCGAAGCGGGGCACGTCCTCGACCCACGTCCGGTGGCGGACGGAGCCGGAGGCGTCCTTCCAGCGGAGCAGCGCCCCGTGCGGGTTCCGACGCAGGTCGAGCGTGGCGCCGGCCGCGAACAGGCGCCCGTCCCACGTGTCGAGGTAGGTGTACCGCTCGGAGAGGTCCTCCTCGCGCTGGACGGGGAACCGCTTGGCCAGGTTCTGCGCCAGCTCGTCGGGCGAGGCCCCGGCGGGCAACCGGAAGGTCCAGGAGGTCGTCATCGGAGAGATCCCCGCGGGAACGCGCCGGTCGACACGGCGGCGGATCATAGCACGGGCGGCGGGAACGCCGGCCCGCGCGCTATCGTAGGCGGCGGGCGCGCGGGGATCCGCGGAGCGGGCGATGAGCCGATCGGAATCAGTGGCGGGGATCCGTCACCACACGCCGCTCGCGGCGACGCCGCGCGACGAGCTCGACCGGACGCTCGAGCGGCTCCGTTCCCGGGCGGCCGCGTGGGCCTCTCTGGACGCCCGCGCGCGGGCCCGCTACCTGAGGGCCGCCGCCGCCGAGCTGGTCCGCGTCGCTCCGGATTGGGTCGCGTGGGCGGTGCGGGAGAAGGGGGAGGATCCCGCCGGGCCGGTAGCGGGCGAGGAGTGGATCAGCGGGCCGATGGTCACGGTCCGCTTCATCAGGCTCCTCGCGGAGAGCCTGGAGCGCGCCCGGTGGGACGCGCCCCGCGCGGCTCCGCGCCCCGGCGGCCGCTCGTCGGTGCCGGTCTTTCCGGAAACGCTGTACGAGCGGGCTCTTTATCCGGGGGTGTCGGCGGAGATCTGGTTCGGGCCGGGAGTCCCCCCGTCGCGCGGCGCTCCGTACCGCCGCGGCGACCCTCCCGCTCCCCCCGGCGTGGCGCTCGTTCTCGGCGCCGGCAATGTCGGATCGATCGCGCCCCTCGACGCTCTCGATCAGCTCTTCGTCCACGGGCGGGTGGCGGTCGTCAAGATGAACCCGGTGAACGCCTACCTCGGGCCGCTGCTCGGACAGGCGTTCCGCTCCCTCGTCGGAGAGGGGTTCCTCGCCTTCGTGTTCGGGGGCGCGGAGGCGGGGGCCTACCTGGCGCGGCACGAACTCGTGGACGCCGTCCACCTCACCGGGTCGGCGGCGACGTTCGAGGCGCTGGTCTGGGGCGCTACGCCCGAGCAGCGCCGCCGGCGCAAGGCCGCCGGGCGGCCTCTCCTGGACAAGCCGGTCACCGCGGAGCTCGGCTGCGTGACGCCGGTGATCGTGGTCCCGGGACGATGGACTTCCGAGGAGCTCCGGTTTCAGGCGCGGCGCGTGGCCGCCATGGTGGCGCACAACGCGAGCTTCAACTGCAACGCCGCGAAGGTGCTCGTGCTGTCGCGCGACTGGTATCTCAGGGAAGCCTTCGTCGACGCCCTCGCGGAAGCGCTCCGCCGCATTCCGCCGCGGCGTGCCTACTACCCGGGAGCCCGCGAGCGCTACCAGCGGTACCTGAACGCCTATCCGGGAGCGCTGGTGCTCGGCGACGGCGACGACTCACGGCTCGCCTGGGCCGTCGTGCCGGACGTTCCGCCCGTCGCCGGCGAGCCGGCGCTCAGCGAGGAGGCCTTCTGCGGCGTGATCGCCGTTTGCGCACTCGACGCCGGCGGCACCGGCGATCCCGAGGCGTTTCTCGACGCCGCGGTGCGGTTCGCGAACGAATCGATCGCCGGCACGCTGTCGTGCGCGCTGCTCGTCGATCCGCGCACGGAGCGCGCGCTGGGCGCTCGGCTCACCGAGGCGGTCGCGCGGCTCTGGTACGGGGGTGTCGGCATCAACCTGTGGCCCGGGGTGATCTTCGGCCTCGGGACGACCACCTGGGGGGCCTTCCCCGGCCACACGCCGGAGTCGGTCGGCTCCGGACTCGGCGTGGTGCACAACGCGCGGCTGTACGATCGGCCCGAGCGAAGCGTCGCCCGCGCCCCGTTCGTTCCGCCGCTGACGCCGCCCTGGTTCGCCGACTTCCCGGGAGGCGCTCGCCTGGGGCCGCGGATCACCCGGTTCGAGGCCGCGCCCTCGGCGTCGGCGCTGCCCGGTCTGCTCGCGGCGGCGCTGTGGAGTTGACGGGCCCCGCTCAGCCGCCGGTCGGGTCTCCGGTCCCGTGCCCCTTCCAGCCCGTCATGCTCGCGCTGGCTCCCAGCGCCGACGAGAGCGCGTCCCACACGCGGGTCGGCAACAAGCCGAACAGCGCGGGCGTGATCTTGACCAGCCACGGCTCGAGGACCCACGGCCGGTCGTGGAGCACGGCTTCGACGACGCGGCGCGCCACCTCCTCCGGCTCGAGCATGCGGGTCAACGCCGGCGGGCGCACTCCCTCGAACATGCCCGTGCCGATGTAGCTCGGGCAGACGATCGTCACGCGCACGTGGTCCCGGCGCGTCTCGCGCAGTTCGGCCCGGAGCGACTCCGCGAACCCCACCGCGGCCCACTTCGATGCGGCGTAGGTCGTTCCGTAGGGCAGGCCGAGAAACCCGGAAGCGCTGGCGATCTGGACGATGTGAGCTTCCGGCCGTTCGAGCAGCATCGGCAGGAAGGCGTGGGTCACGATCACCACGCCCTCGATGTTGACCCGGAAGGTGGCCAGGTGGCGCTCGAGCGGCACCTCGAGGAAGGGGCCGCCGTGGACGATGCCCGCGTTGTTGACGAGGAGGTCGATCGGTCCCACCTCGCGCGCGATCCGTTGCGACAGGTCGCGCACCGCCTCCGCGTCGGTGACGTCGGCGGGGTAACCGTGGGCGGGAGCCCCGGCGGCGGCGACCATCTCGACCGCGTCGCCGAGCGCGTCCGCGTCGCGGTCCACGAGGATCACCTCGGCGTGGCGGCCGGCGAGCTGGATGCCGATCTCCAGGCCGAGGCCCCTCGCCCCACCGGTGATCAGCGCCCGCTTCGCGGCAATTTCTCTCATCGGCGGCCTCCGGCGGGGAACGCCGCGCGATCGCGGCGCCGCGCGGTGAGCGCTCGCACCGCGGCGCTGGCGGCGAAGGCGCCGATCCCCGCGAGGATGATGGTCGGCCCGGCCGGCACGTCCGCGCCGGTGGCGGCGCCCGCCGCGTAGGCGAGCAGGAGCCCCGCCTCGCAGAGGGCCACTCCGAGGCCGGCGGCCACGATCATCGTCCCCTTCAGCGTCGCGGTCCAGTGGCGGGCGATCGCCGCGGGTACCGTCACCAGAGCGATGACGAGGATGACCCCGACGATGCGGATCAGGAGGACGACGGTCAGAGCGGCCGCCGCCAGCACGCCGAGGTGGAGTGCGGAGGCCGGGACGCCCGCCACCCGGGCGAAGTCCTCGTCGAAGCTGACCGCCTGCAGCTCGTCGTAGAACAGGATCGCTCCGGCCACCACGGCGGCGTCGAGAAGCGCCGCCGCGCTCAGGAAACCGGGCGGCACGAGCAGGATGCTCCCGAAGAGGTAGCTCATCAGGTCGGGTGCGTAACCCGGGGCCAGCGCGACGAACAGCATGCCGAGCGCCATACCCCCCGCCCACGCGACGGCGATCAGGGTCTCGATCCCCGTTCCGAGCCGGAGCTGGACGGCACCCACCGCCAGCGCGCACCCCACGGCGAACAGCGCGGCGCCGAGAAGAGGGTCGAAGCCGAGCAGGTACCCCAAGCCGACCCCGCCGAACGCGGCGTGGGCCAGCCCTCCCGAGATCGACGCCATGCGGCGCGCGACCACCAGCGAGCCGACCACGCCGCCCGCGATCCCGGCCAGGAGGCCGGCGGCGAGGGCCCGCTGGAAGAGGGGAAGCTGGAGCAGCTCGATCACGTCCGGGGCTCCGGACCGTGGCGGGGGACGACCCGGTGCGCGTGCCGGTGGACGAGCGCGTCCACCGGGCATCCGTAGGTCCGCTCGATCATCTCGCGCGTGATCTCCCCGGCGGGATGGTAGTGCAGGCGCCGGTTCAGGCAGGCGACCGTCTCGAGGTGGGAGGAGATCAACCCCACGTCGTGCGAGACGAGCACGAGCGTGGTTCGCGGCCGGAGCGTTTCCAGCAGCTCGTAGAGACTTCGACCCCCCTCGGGGTCGAGGCTGGAGGCCGGCTCGTCGAGCAGCAGCAGCGGGGCCTCCGCGGCGAGGGCGCGGGCGAGGAGCACGCGCTGGAGCTGCCCGCCGGAGAGCCCGGCGACGGGACGCGCGGCCTGATCGCCCAGGCCGACCGCCTCGAGACAAGCCTCCGCCCGCGTCCGGTCTTCGGCCGAGAACCGGGAGAAGGACCGGCGCCGCCGGCACAGCCGCCCCATCAGGACGACGTCGATCACCCGGATCGGGAAGGCGGGGTCGAACGCGGCGAACTGCGGGACGTACGAGACAAGGCCGCGCGCGCGGCCGGGGGGGCGCCCGAAGATCTCCACGCGGCCCCGGTCCGGGCGGAGCAGCCCCAGGATGACCTTCAGCAGCACGGTCTTTCCGCCCCCGTTCGGGCCGAGGATTCCGAGAAACTCTCCCGGCCGGATCGCGAGATCGACGGCCTCGAGCACGGT
The DNA here is from genome assembly GCA_003696075.1 of Acidobacteriota bacterium. Taxonomy (NCBI): domain Bacteria; kingdom Pseudomonadati; phylum Acidobacteriota; species Acidobacteriota bacterium. The sequence continues at coordinate 9,873 of RFHH01000138.1, read as the reverse complement.
CTGGCCGCCGAACGAGAGCCACACCCCCTCGAGGCGCACCGCCGGCGGGGCGCTCATCGCCGTGTTCCCTCCCGGATCGCGGCCGCGAACCGGCTCCACGCGGAAGGCCAGTCGGACGCCAACGGATCGACCACGACCGCTCTCACCCCCGCGGCCCGGGCCAGCTCGCGGGCGGCCGCCAGGGGAAGCTGCGGTTGGGCGAGCAGCAAGTCCGCGCGGTGCCGCCGGGCGCGCCTCAGCGCCCGGGCGAGACCGAACGGTCCGGGCGTCCTCTCGCCGGAGCCCACGGGGATCTCGCGGAGGCCCAGGCGGTCGGCCAGCCGCGACCAGACCGGGTGGAGCACCAGGAAGGAACGGCCCGGGGCGCGGGCCGCGGCCGCGCGCAGCTCCGCCTCGGCCGCGTCGATGATCCGGCGAACCCGCGCCAGGCGCTCGCCGAGGGCGGGCCGCGCCTCGGGAACGAGGCGTCCCAGCTCCCCGGCGAGCCGCTCCGCCAGCAGACGCATCGCGCGGGGGTCGACCCAGACGTGGGGATCGGGGAAGCGGTCCGCGGGGGGAGTGACGAGAAGGAAGCGGGGGGAGACCTCGCGCAGCCGCCGGAGGAGCCGCTGCTCGAACGCGGCGGCCGCGTGCCCGGTACCGACGGCCACGCGGGTCCGCGAGAGGGCCGCCCAGCGGGCCGGTGCCGGGGCGAACGTCTCGGGACGCGCGCCCGGGGGCACGAGCGGGACGACCTCCACCGCCGGTCCGGCCAGCGTCCTGGCGAGCCAGGCGAGCGGCGGCACGGTCGCCGCGACGACGGGCCGGGCCGGCTGCGGGGCGCGGCAGCCGGGCAGGAGCGCCGCGAGCAGGAGAGCCGGGCCGATCCGTCGGGCGCGGCCCCGCCCCTCGAAGGATCCACGGTGCATTCGGCCCTCCCGGGCGGACGAGGCTAGCAGGAGTGGCGGGCGGCGGCGAGCGCCCGGAGGGCCGGTCCGTTGACACGCCCGGAAGTTTCTGGTACCTTTTCAGCAACAAGCTCAAGTTGTTGACCCGCCTAGGTTTCCCGTCTCCCCCAGCGAGGCGGGCCCTGCCGGCGCGAATCCCGCGCCGCCGGACTCGGGCGCCCCAGGCCGATCCCCCCGTTCACCGGGCGCCCCACAACCTGGAAGGAGGACCCTCGTGTCGCCCACGGCCCGACCGGCGCTGCCGCCTCGATACAAGGCGTACACCCGCAAGGACCTCGCCCGCCTCCCGCAGTTGCAGGCTCTCGGAGAGGGAATGGTGCGGGCGATGCAGGCCGTCTCCGCCGTCCTGCCGTTCCGGACCAACGCCTACGTCGTGGAGGAGCTGATCGACTGGCGCCGCGTGCCGGAGGATCCGATCTTCCAGCTCACGTTTCCCCAGCCCGGCATGCTGGCGCCCGAGGACTTCCGCCGCATGCTCCGGCTCGTCGAGAAGGGGGCGGACGACCGAACGATCCGAGCGGAGGCGCGCCGGATCCAGATGCGGCTCAACCCCCATCCCGCCGGGCAGATGAGCCTGAACGTTCCCGTCTGGCACGGGGAGCGGCTCTCGGGCCTCCAGCACAAGTACCGGGAGACGGTGCTCTTCTTCCCGAGTCAGGGACAGACCTGTCACGCCTACTGCAGCTACTGCTTCCGGTGGGCCCAGTTCGTGGGTCTGGAGGGGCTGAAGTTCGCCGAGAGGGAGGCGCAGAAGCTCGCGGGCTACGTGCGCGACCACCGCGAGGTTTCCAGCGTCCTGTTCACCGGAGGCGATCCCCTGGTGATGCGGGCCGACGCGCTGTCGCGCTACGTCGAGCCGCTGCTGGACATCGAGCACGTTCGCAGCATCCGGATCGGCACGAAGGCGCCCGCCTACTGGCCGTACCGCTTCCTCACCGACCCGGACGCCGACGATCTCCTCCGGCTGTTCGAGCGCGTCGTCGCCTCGGGCCGGCACCTCGCCGTGATGGCCCACTACTCGCACCCGCGCGAGCTGAGGACCCGGGCGGCGCAGCGCGCGGTCCGGCGGATCCGTGCCACGGGGGCCGTCGTCCGCACCCAGGCGCCGCTGGTCCGCCACGTCAACGACGACCCGCGGGTCTGGGCCGAGCTGTGGCGGACTCAGGTGCGGCTCGGCGCCGTCCCGTATTACATGTTCGTCGAGCGCGACACCGGCCCGAAGAACTACTTCGAGGTCCCGCTGGCGCGGGCGGTCGAGATCTTCCGCGAGGCCTACCGGTGCCAGTCGGGGCTCGGCAGAACGGTGCGCGGGCCCTCGATGTCCGCCAAGCCGGGGAAGGTGCTCGTGCACGGGGTCACCGAGATCGGCGGCCAGAAGCTGTTCGTGCTCAGCTTCATCCAGGCGCGCGATCCGGAATGGGTGGGCCGGCCCTTTTTCGCCCGGTTCGATCCGCGCGCCACCTGGCTGGACGATCTGGTGCCTCCGCCGGGCGAGAGAGAGTTCTTCTTCGAGCCGGGGTTGCGGGCGATGGAACGGTCCGCGTTCCGGCCCCGGCTGGCTCGTCGGCGCCGGGACGACGCCGCGCTCGACGACGCGCGCCTCGCGTGAGGGCCGTCAGCGGGGGCGGTTTTCGAGGATCTCGATCTCGTACCCGTCGGGATCCTTGACGAAGATGTACCGGGTGGGAATCTCGGGACGGGAGCGCCGGTACGGCCATCCGCGCTCCTCCACCGCCCGGATGACCGCATCGAGGTCGTCGGTGAAGAAGGCGAGGTGGCCGAACTGGTCGCCCAGCACGTAGTCGCGGCCGTCGCGGTTCCAGGTCAGCTCGATGTGATAGGCCCCGACCTCGTCGGTGAGGAAGACCAGCACGGCCTCATCCCCGATCGGCCGCTCGCGAACCTTCCGCAAGCCGAGGAAGCCGACGTAGAAGGCGAGCGAGCGTTCCAGGTCTCTGACCCGGATCATCGTGTGGGCAAGCCTCACGGTGTTTTCCTCCCGCGCGGCGTCACGGACAGGGGGCCGACGAAGCCCCCCGGGGTGTCCCGTCGCTCCCGCGCCCGTACGGTCCCTCCCCGGCGCCGTTCCGCGCGACGACGAGCAGGCCGTGGTCGGCCGGCAGATCCGGCAGGACCGCCGAGGTCCCCGCTCCGAGGTTCGCCTCGCAGGCGGGATCGTAGAACCCCCGGAGGTCCGTCCGGTAGAGCACGTAGTCGACGACCGGCCCGCCGCCCGGCGGTTCCGACCACTCGAGCCGGTAGCCGCCCGGGTCCGGCGTCACGGTGAACGGGCGGCCCGGCCCGGCCGGGTCGGACGCTTCGCCGGGGAGCGCCGGCGGCGTGTTGCATGTGTAGGACGTCGACTCGACGACGACGTCGTCGATATACCAGCCCTCGTCGGAAACCGACTCGTCGGTGGCGAACCGCCACCGGAACCGCACGTCCGATCCGGCGAGGGTCGCCAGGTCCACCTCGACCTCCGTCCATCCGCCGTAATCCCCGGACCAGGCCTCGCGGCCGGCGAGGGGCGACCCGTAGGAGGTGCTGATCGTCGCCGTGTAGCCTCCCGAGACGATCAGCGGACCGGCATCCTGCCACGGGCCACCGTCGGCGCTGTACTCGAGGACGCCGCCGTCGTATCCGCTCTCGGAGTTCATCCGGTGCTGGAACCTGAGAACCGATCGTTCCGGGAGGGAGGTCAGCAGCGGCATGACGAGCACGCTGTCGCTCACGCTTCCGATGTCGGAGACGAACCACGAGTGGCTGGGACTGGAACTGTCCGCGGTGGTCTGGACCCAGTCGTTGGAGCCCGTCAGGCTCTGCGTCGTCCAGCCGTTCGGCCCCTGCTCCATGTCGTCGCGGAACTCCTCGTTGGTGGACGCCGTGCCCACCGGCACCTCGAAGTCCGACGTCCACGAGCCGGGATCCTCGAGTGCGGTCATGTCGAGGGTGAAGGCGATCGGGTCCCCACAGGGATGGGTCGGCGCGAGTTCGACCGTGAAATGCGGGGGAAGCGAGCGGCGAACCGTGCCCTCGGGGATGTCGGGCCAGTCGGCGGCGGGATCGGTCACCGTGGCGTCCGGCGTGGAGGTCGAGAGCGTCCCCTGGACGTGCGTGGCGCCGAGCGTTCCGGTGTTTCGCGAGTCGACCTCGAGAACGAACGTCTCCCCCGGGTCGGCCACACCGTTTCCGTTGCCCGCGGAGTCGTCCACGACATGCCCGTCGTACACGAGGCGCGGCCGCGGAACCCGGCAGAAGGACGCGTCGATCCCGTCCTGCGTCACCGCTCCGGTCCCCGCGGGGTCCAGCCAGTCGGACAGCCGCGTGGACGGCGTGCCCCCGCCGGTCCAGGAGACCGAGAGCTTGCCGAACTCGTCGTAAGTGTGGCTGGTGCACGAGGCGGTGCCGCCGTGGAGCTGGCCCACGATCCTGTGGTCCGGATCGAACAGGGGCGAGCCCGAGGAGCCGGGCTCGGTGGTGCCGTCTTCCCACTCCGTGACGCGCCAGTGGTCGGGACCCCAGGCCCGTCCGTCGACGAGGGGGTCCAGGTTCCGCGAAATCGACTTCTCGTCGTTGTTGGGATGGTGGATGCACCAGGAGGCGCTGGCCGGGGTCGAGGAGCGGCTCCAGCCGTTGTAGTAGACGTTGTAGGACTCGGGAGGGTCGACATCGAGTTCGAGCAGCGTGAAATCGCTCGGCGCATAGGTCGCCACCAGCGTGGAGCCGGTCACCGTCTGATCCGTCCGGCCGGAGCCCGAGCCGCACTGCGGGCGCTCAAAGTTGAACTGGAACGTGGTGCTCGCCGCCTCGCCGGCGGTGGACAGGCAGTGGTGAGCGGTGAGCACGAGATTCCGGCAGTCCGCCGCCGTCGTGGCGATGAGGGAGCCGCTGCAATACCCGCTCCCTCCGGACAGCAGGTTCACCACGCCCCGCTTGTCGTCCTGCCAGTCGGCGCCGAGCGGGCAGTTGATGTCGATGTTGCACGAGCCGGCCTCGGGTTCCGTGTCCCCCGGGCCCGGCCCGCCGATGCCGCCCCAGGGACGGTAGCCGTGGGACACGGTGCCGAGGTGGAGGTTCGCCCGCTTTCCCGCGAGCTCCGCCGGCCAGAGCAGCTCGATGACGGCGGTATCGCCGGGCAGCGGCGGGAGCCACAGCTGGCCGTGCGGCCGGATGTCGCGGTGGGTGTACGGGCCGAGCACATGGGTGCGGGAGGGATCCATGACACGCAGCTCGGCCCCGGGAAGGGGCCGGAAGGTGCCGAAGCCCAGGACGAGCCACAGCGCTCCGGGGGAGCGCACGCTCACCGTCCAGAGCTTTCCGCCACCCTGCAGATCTCGCCAGGCTGCCGCGCGGTCCGGAGAGATGTCCGTCTTCCGCGGCAGCCCGACCCGGAACGGCCGCACCCCCCGCGGAGTCCGGGCGTCCTCCTCCATCGCGGCCGCCACGTCGGGGGCCGGCAGCTCGACGACCGGCACCTCGGCGGCGGCGGTGCCGACAACAAAGAGGACCGCTCCCACCGCCATGATGGCCCGCCGCAGGTCCGCGCCTCTCATCGCCACCCTCCGCCGCGGGCCCCTGCCCGCCACCGGAATGAAACCGCGGTCGGCCGATGGCGGCAACCCCACCGCCGGCCGCCGTTGACGCGGCGGCGCCGGCACACGAGACTGCGCGCCATGCGCGCCGCGCTGATCGCCGTCGGAACCGAGCTCACGCGGGGCGAGCTTCCCGACGCCAATGCCTCGTGGCTCGCCTCGCGCATGACCGACATCGGGGCGGAGGTGATCGGCATCGCGATCGTCGGCGACGATCCGCGGCGCATCGGCGACGCCCTCGAACGCGCCGCCGGCGAGGCCGACGTCGTCGTGGTGACCGGAGGGCTGGGTCCGACCAGCGACGACCTCACGGCGGCGGCCGTGGCCCAGCGGCTGGGGGTCCCGCTGGAACGCCGCGAGGAAGCGGTGCAGGCCATCCGCTCCCGGTTCGCCGCGCTGGGGCGCCGCATGCCGCAGTGCAACCTCAAGCAGGCCGACATTCCGAGGGGAGCCGCCCTCATTCCGAACCCCGCCGGAACCGCGCCCGGCTTCTCGGTCCGGCTGGCCGGCGCGCGCTGCTTCTTCCTCCCGGGGGTCCCCGGCGAAATGCGCGCGATGTTCGAGGCCAGCGTCGCACCGGAGATCGCCCGGTCGGTGGCGAATCCCGGCCATCAGATCGTCCTCCGTTGTTTCGGCGTCACCGAGTCCCGCCTGGCGGAGTCGATCGCCGCGCTCGAACCGGTTCCCCCGGGCATCGAGCTCGGCTACCGGGTGCGCTTCCCCGAGATCGAGCTGAAGGTCCTGGCGCGCGGGGGTGCGGCCGCCGCCGCGCGGGCCCGCGCGGTGGCGGACCGGATCCGGTCCCACCTCGGGCCGATCGTCTACTCCGAGGGACGGATCCGCCTTCCCGAGCTGGTCGTGTCCCGCCTCGCCCGCCGGGGGGCCGCCCTGGCCCTGCTCCAGGACGTCGCCTCGGGTGCCGCCCTGCCGGCCCTGGTCGCGTCGGCCGCGGAGGGGGATCGGGTGCTCCGCCGGGCCGACGTCCGCCCCGAAGTGGCCGCCGACCGGAGAACGGCGCTGGAACTGCGGCGGCGGGCCGGAACGGACGCGGCCCTGGTGCTCGGGCTGGCGGCCCCCGGCGCCGGTTCCACCGTGGCGAGCTGGGCCGCTGCCGGCCCGGGCGGGCTCGCACGGGAGGGGCGGAGGTCCGTTCCCGGCCCGCGCGACCGGGTGAGCCCGGCCGCCGCGTGGCTCGCGCTGCGCGCGATGCTCGACCTCGTCGGAGAGGGGGAGGCGCCGGATCGCAACTGACGCCCGGCGGGCCCGCCGCGCGAGGGCCCGTATCCCCGGCTACCGGTTCCGGCCGTACTTTTCGTGGCTCGAAACCCAGTCGAGCGAGGAGATCGCGCAGGCCAGCGAGATCTCCCCCGCCAGGCAGACGCCCGCCACGATCTCGGCGAGCTTCCGGACCTTGCCCCGGCCGTAGCAGCCCATGATCTCCAGGCACTCCCGCTGGGTCGGCAGTCCCGTGCCGCCCCCGTAGGTGGCGACGATCAGGGAGGGGAGGGTGAGGGAGATGTAGAAGTCCTTCGAGTCGGTCAGCTCGGCGTAGAGGATCCCCGCCGACGATTCGGCGACGTTGGCCACGTCCTGGCCGGTGGCGATGAACAGCGCGGTGGTGGCGTTGGGCGAGTGGAGCCCGTTGTTGTTCGCGCCCGAGAGAACGGTTCCCACCGAGGCGACGCCGTAGTGGTAGTGGAGCTGCTCCGGTTCGACCCGCATGTGCTCGATCAGCACCTCTCGCGGGATCACCGCCTCCGCCGTGACCCGCTTGCCCCGCGTCCGCATCACGTTCACCTGCGAGGTCTTCTTGTCGGTTGCCAGATTCGATTCGAGGTAGAACCGGCGGACGGTCTTCACCCGGTCGAGGATCCAGCTGCAGGCGGCGAAGGTCGCCCGGCCGACCATGTTCTGCCCTGCGGCGTCGCCGGTGAGGAAGTTGAACCTGAGAAAGGCGAATTTGCTGGCGAGAAAGATGTCGATGTACTTGAGCCGGGCCACGCTGGACGTCGCCTCCGCCGCCTCGCGGATGCCGTCGAAGTTCTCCTCCACCCACGCCTTGAAGGCGAGCGCTTCCCGCGCCGAGTCGAAGACGAACACCGGGGCGCGCTGCATCGCATCGTCCTGAACGGTGGTCTTCACGCCGCCGCTCAGGTTCAGGACCTTGATGCCGCGGTTGTACGAAGCGACCAGCGTGCCCTCCGTGGTCGCCAGGGGAACGAGGAACTCGCCCTTCGCGTGCTCGCCGTTGATCCTGATCGGTCCCGCGAAGCCGATGGGGACCTGGGCGACGCCGGTGAAGTGCTCGCAGTTCCCCTTGGTCACCGCCGGGTCGAAGGAGAAGTGGGTGATGTGCCGCAGCGGGACCCCGCTGAAGGACTCGACGAACCGCTGGCGTTCGGCCACGATCTCGGGGGTGTAGTCGTTCTCCCGGTTCGACGGAATCTTGACCCGGCGCGGCGGCTCTTTCGAGACCGCGTCCTCGACGGCGAGCCGGAGCCGCCCGAACGGTTTCGTGTCGAAGGTGATCGCCAGCTCATGCTTGCCGGGATCCAAGGGCGGCGACGGGACCCGCAGGGTCACCGCCTGGCGAAGGGGGAAGGGCACCGGGCGGTCCGCGCTCAGCTCGGAGCCGCGGAGCGACCGGCCGCCCGGCAGCTCGAGGACCACCTCCCCGGGCTCGAAGCGACGCCCGTCGATCCTCACCTCGACCAGCCCGGTAAGGGAGGCGTCGCTGAGCCGGTTCTTCAGCGAAAAAGAGACCGTTTCCCGCTCGGAGGCGAGCGAGCCGAAGGTGTAGAGCTGGCGCAGGATCAACGACGGGATCTTCATGTCGGCTCCGTGCGGCGGGCCGGACCGGCCGGCCGGCGGCGCGCCCTCGCCGGGGACCGGGCCCAGCCGCGGTTCGACAGGCGCTGCTCGCAAGTGTATTACGGGCGGCCGGCGGCGTGCCGCCCGCGAGGTTCCGGATGGGAGCAGGCCACATCACCGAGCTGTCGGACGGGGAGAGGCGGTTTTTCCTCGTCGGCACCGCTCACGTCTCGCGGCGGAGCGTCGAGGAGGTGCGGGAGGCGATCGATCGCCTGCGCCCCGACGCCGTGTGCGTCGAGCTCGACGAGAACCGCTACCGGGCGCTGGTGGACGGGGAGCGCTGGCGGCGCCTGGACATCTTCCAGGTCATCAAAGAGCGAAAAGTTCCCTTCCTGCTCGTGTCCCTCGCCCTCGCCGCCTACCAGCAACGGCTCGGGAATCGCTTCGGCGTGCGTCCGGGAGCGGAGATGATCGCGGCGATCGATAAGGCGAAGGAGCACGGAGCCCGCCTCGTCCTCGCCGACCGCGACATCCAGATCACCCTGCGCCGCGCCTGGCGGCGGCTGGGTCCGTGGAGGCGGCTCCGGCTCGGCTTCGCGCTTCTGGCCGGAGCCTTCGCCGACGAGGAGCTGACCGAGCAGGAGCTCGAGCGCATCAAGGAAAGCGACGTGCTCGCGGAGTTGATGCGCGAGTTCACCGAGCTCGTGCCCGAGGTGAAGGGCCCGCTGATCGACGAGCGGGACGCCTATCTGGTCTCCCGCATCCGCGAGGCGCCCGGGCGGACGGTCGTCGCGGTCGTGGGCGCCGCCCACGTTCCCGGAATGGTGGCGCGCTTTGCGGACCCGATCGACCGGGCCGCGCTGGAGAGCGTCCCTCCTCCCGGCCCGTGGGGGAAGATCCTCAAGTGGCTGCTCCCGGCGCTGATCCTCGCCGCCTTCGCGGTGGGCTACCGGCGGCATGCGGGCGAGGGCTTGCGCGAAATGCTCTTCGCCTGGCTGATCCCGAACTCGGTTCTCGCGGCCCTGTTCAGCCTTCTCGCGGGGGCGCGCCTGCTGTCGGTGGTCACCGCGTTCGTCGCCTCGCCCATCACCTCGCTCAACCCGACGATCGCCGCCGGGATGGTGGTCGGCCTGGTGGAGGCTTGGCTGCGGCGGCCCACGGTCGAGGACTGCGAGCGCCTGCGGGAGGACGCCCAGACCCTCCGCGGGCTGTACCGGAACCGGTTCACGCGCGTTCTCCTGGTCTCGCTGATGGCGAGCCTCGGTTCGGCCCTCGGGGCGTGGATCGGCGGGACCTGGGTGGTCACCCTGCTCTCCCGCTGAGAGCGGAGCCGCCCCCGCGCCGGCCTCGCTCTCCGGAGGTGCTTCCCCGACGGTGCGCTGTCGCGCCGGCGGGGCGCAGGGGCGGCCCGTTCCATGCCACCTCCCGCATCCGGGACGCGCGCGCCGATCGGCCCTTCTCCCGCACGGCGGATCCCGCCATCCTTCTCGCGTGCCCCGAAGGCGAAATCACCGCCGCTAGCG
>RFHH01000137.1 GCA_003696075.1 Acidobacteriota bacterium | reverse complement strand
GGATTCCCCCGACCTTCCCCTGCGGCTGGTACAGGTCGTTCGGCCAGCGGATCTCCACCCGCGCCCCCAGCGCCTCCAGGGCTTCCGCCACCGCCAGCCCCGCGAAGAGCCCTGCGCGCGGAGAGAGCGCCAGCGGCTCGGGAGCGGGGGCGAGGCGGCGGGCGATCCTCTCGCCGAGGGGCGATCGGGGCTGCCGGCTCACGGTGCGGCGATCAGGTCGAGGGACAGGTCCACCGCGGGGGCCCCGTGGGTGAGACAGCCGAGCGACAACCGGTCCACTCCCGCCTCCGCAAACGCGCGCAAGCGTCCGGGCCGGAGGCCTCCGGAGACCTCCAGGCGGGCCCGCCCGGCGGTTCGTCGCACCGCCTCGCGCACCGTGCCCGGGTCCATGTTGTCGAGGAGGATCCAGCCGCAGCCGGCGGCGAGCCCCTCCTCCAGCTCGGCCAGGTCGTCGGCTTCCAGCTCGATTTCGGAGGGCTCGTGACCGGCCCGCACGGCGGCGCGGACCGCCGCTGCGGCACCGCCGCAGAGGACCTTGTGGTTGTCCTTGATCAGGACCAGTTCGTCGAGGGCGAAGCGGTGGTTCCGCCCCCCTCCCACGGCGACGGCGTATTTCTCGAGCGCCCGCAGGCCTGGCGTGGTCTTCCGCGTGTCGGCGATCTCGGCGCCGGTGCCCTCGATCTCGGCGACCGCCCGGCGGGTGAGGGTGGCGATCCCGCACAGGCGCGCGAGGAGGTTCAGCAGCAGCCGCTCCCCGGCGAGGATCGCCGTGGCCGCACCTTCGACCTCCAGCAGGGCCCGGCCGGGCCGTGCCTCCTCGCCCTCGCGCACGAGCGCCCGGCAGGCGGCGCGGCCGTAACCCCTCCGCTCGAGCTCGTCGAGGACGATCGGGCCGAGGGGGAGGCCGGCGACCACCGCCGCCTCTCGCGCCATCACGCGTCCGACAGCGGAGCGGCCTTCGGCGAGGGCCCGGGTCGTGATGTCTCCGCGGGAGCCGAGATCCTCGTCGAGACCGATCTCGACGACGTGGCGGGCGGCGTCGCGGGGGAACGCCGGCATGCTCACCCCAGCGCGGAGAGAAGCCGCTCGATCTCTTCGAGCCGGCTGCGGGCGGCTTCCAGACGGCGTCGCTCCTGATCGACCACGGCCGCCGGGGCTCGCTGCACGAAGTTCTCGTTCTCGAGCTTGCGGGTGCTGGCGGCGATCGCCTTCGCCACCCGTTCCCTCTCCCGTTCCAACCGCTGCCGTTCCCGCTCGGCGTCGACGGCGCCGGCGAGCGGCACGGCCACCTCGACGTGATCGAGGACCTGGCGCAGGGCAGGCTCTTCCGGTAGGGAGGTCCGGGCCAGATCGACCTCCGCGGCGCCCGCGAGCCGCTCGATCCGGTCGCGGAACCGCTCGAGCCACACGAAACCCTCCTCCGCGCGCGGGCGCAGGCGGACCGTGACGCGGCGCCCCGGCTCCACCCCGGCCGAGGTCCTGAGAGCCCGGACGGCGCCGACCGGTCCGATGAGCCACCGCTCCACCGGTTCCGCGGCGCCCTCCGGATCGGCGGGGATCGGCACTGGGGGAGCCGGTGTTCCCGGACGCGGGACCCGCGCCGCGGCCAACAGATCAGGGTCCCCTTCGCGGCGCGGCAGATGGCTCCAGAGTTCCTCGGTGATGAACGGAGCGATCGGGTGCAGCAGCCGCAGCGATCCGTCCAGCACGTCGAGCAGCACGGAGCGCCGCACGTCGGCCCGGCGCGAGTTCGTTCCGGGCGCGAGGTCCGGCTTGGAGAGCTCGATCGACCAGTCGCAGAAGGTGTGCCAGAGGAAGTGGTACAGAGCTTCGCTCGCCCGGTCGAAGCGATACTCCTGATAGGCCTTGTCCACTGCCTCGACCGTTCGTCCGAACCGTGCGAGCAGGAAGCGGTCGAGATCGTCGAGATCCTCGCCGTCGTAGTCGATCCGCGCCCGGCGACCATCCTCGGGGAGGCGCATCAGCAGGAACCGCGTCGCGTTCCACAGCTTGTTCATGAAGGCGCGGTATCCGGCGAGCCGCTCTTCGGAGAGGGCCACGTCGGTGCCCGGGCTGGCGAGGGCGGCCAGCGTGAAGCGTGTGGCGTCCACGCCGTGCTCGTCGAACAGTGTCTCGGGCTCCACCGCGTTGCCGCGGGACTTCGACATCTTCCGCCCCTCGGCGTCGCGCACCAGCCCGTGGAACAGCACCGTCCGGAACGGCACTTGGCCCGTCAGCTTGAGGCCGGCCATGATCATGCGCGCGACCCAGAAAAAGATGATGTCGAACCCGGTCACCAGCGTGTCGGTGGGATAGTACCGGCGCAGATCGTCCGTCTCCTCCGGCCAGCCGAAGACGCTGAACGGCCACAGCTGGGAGGAAAACCAGGTGTCGAGGACGTCCTCGTCCTGCCGGATCCTCGGCCCGCCGCAGCGGCCGCACGCCCGCGGATCCTCCCGGCTGACCGTCGTGTGCCCGCAGTCGGTGCAGTGCCACGCCGGGATCCGGTGACCCCACCAGAGCTGTCTCGAGATGCACCAGTCCTGGATGTTCTCCAGCCAGTGGAAGTAGGTCTTTTCCCAGCTGCGAGGCACGAATCGGATCCGTCCCGTTCGCACGGCCTCGATCGCCGGGCGGGCCAGAGGCTCCATCTTGAGGAACCACTGGGTCGAGATCATCGGCTCGACGATCGTGCGGCAGCGCTGGCACCGCCCCGGCGCGTACTCGTGCGGCCGCCCGCCCCGCGCCAGCCCCAGCTCCTCGAGGCGGCGCTTCACCTGCTCGCGGGCCTCGAAGCGGTCGAGACCGGCGAAGGGGCCCCCCGCTTCCGTGACGCGTCCCGCCTCGTCGAGGATCGCGATCTGCTCGAGTCCGTGCCGCTCGCCGCAGGCGAAGTCGTTCGGATCGTGGGCGGGGGTGACCTTCACCGCCCCGGTCCCGGTCTCGGGATCGGCCAGGATCGCGTCGGCGATGATCGGAATGCGCCGTTCGGGGAAAAAGGGGTGGACGACCCGGCGCCCGACGAGATCACGGTAGCGCGGATCGTCGGGATGCACCGCGACCGCGGTGTCGCCGAGCATCGTCTCCGGCCGCGTGGTGGCGACGACGATCTCGCCGCCTCCCTCCACCGGGTAGGCGAAGGACCACATCTCGCCGGTCTCGGGCTCGTCCCGGTCGACTTCGAGATCGGACAGCGCGGTCCGGCAGTCGGGGCACCAATTGATGAGACGCCGGCCGCGGTAGATCAGTCCCTCCTCGTACAGGCGCACGAAGGTCTCGCGGACGGCGCGGGAGAGTCCCGGATCGAGCGTGAACCGCTCGCGCGTCCAGTCGCACGAGCATCCGAGCCGCTTGAGCGACCGTACGATCCGCGCGTGGTACTCCTCCTTCCAGCGCCAGACCTCCGCGACGAACTTCTCGCGCCCGAGCTCGTGCCGCGTCGTCCCCTGCGCCCGGAGATGGCGCTCGACGACCATCTGGGTGGCGATCCCGGCGTGGTCGGTGCCGGGAACCCACAGGGCGTCCTCGCCGAGCATCCGGTGCCACCGCACCACGATGTCCTGGAGCGTCATGTCGAAGGCGTGGCCGATGTGAAGCGAGCCGGTGACGTTGGGGGGCGGGATGACGAGAGAGAAGCGCGGCCGCGCCGCGGCATCGCTTCCCCCGGCGCGGAACACGCCGGCCTCTTCCCAGCGCTGGGCCACCCGGCTCTCGTAGGCGGAAGGGTCGAACGACTTCGCTAGGGACATGGCGGGCCCTCTCCGATGGTCCGGTCGCGCGCGCCCGGCGAGCCGCCGCCCGCGCGGCGATCGAGCTCCTCCCTCACGATCCGCCGGACGAGCGACGGCAGCCTCCGGTCCAGCTCGCTCCGGACCGCTTTCCGGACCGCCTCCTCGAAGCCTGCCTCGGCGACCCCGACGGGAAGCGAGAAGTCCGGGTCTCCCGGCAGCGGCACGCGCTCCTGCGGCACGTCGGTCACGCCCAGCTCGAGCGGGCCGTCGTCGCCGGGGGGTCCCGGTTCCGGTTCGGGGACGTCGAGCGGCGCGCCGGCGTCGGCCCCCAGTCGCCGCTCGAGAACGGCGACGATCTCGGCGTCACCGAGCGGCTTGAGCAGGACGTCGGAGGCGCCCGCGCGTCGCGCCCGGTCTTCGTCCACGGGCTCGAAGGCGCCGGCCATCAGCGCCACGCCCGGGGGCGGATCGAGGTTCGCGAGCGCTTCCGCGGTCCGATAGCCGCCGCCTCCCGGCAGCAACACGTCCACGAACGCGAAGCGAACCTTTCGCTCCGCCGCCACGCGGACGGCCTCGTCGAGGTGGGCCGCTTCGCACGGTTCGAGCCCGCAAGACCTCGCGGCCTCGCACAGGTGGCGTCTCACGTCGGGGTTCTTGTCGGCGACGAGGATCGGCGGCCGGCTCGCGGGCATAGGCGTTCCAACTCGAGCGCTCGCCGGAGACGCGGGTCCGGCGCGTTCGCCGGCCCGCCGCCGGACGGCGCGAAAAGTCGGCGGGGACGGGGCGCGGAAAGGGTTGGACCGTAACACCGCCTTTTCCGGGTGTCAACGCGCGCCGGCCTCGATCCGCGCCAGGTCGAGCAGGGCGCGCTGCAACGCGGCGGCGCTCCCGCGCCGCGCGGCGCGCCAGGCGTCCCGTGCCGCGGCCGGCCAGCTGCAGAGGATGCTCACCAGCCGGCGCGCCCGGCCCATCGCCGCCGAGGCCGTGGCGGTCACGTCGGCGAGGAGCCCGGCATCCCGAGCCTCCCGCGCCGAGATCTCACCGCCCGCCAGCAGCAGGCGTCGCCCCGCCGGCCGGCGCCCGCGCCGCGGGATCCGTGCCGTTCCGCCCCACCCGGTGAACAGTCCGCGCGACAGGCCCGGATGGCCGAACCGGCTGCGCTCGGTCGCCACGACGACATCGCAGCTCATGGCGAGGTCGAATCCGCCGCCGAGGGCGTGCCCGTCGACGACGGCCGCCGTCACTTGCGGACCCTCCGCCAGCCGGGCGGCGAGGCGCTGCCCTTCGCGGGACAGCTCCTGCGCCCCGATCGGATCGAGCGCCGCGATCTCCGCCAGGTCCGCACCCGCCGCGAACGAGCCGCGGCCGTTGCCCGTGAGGATCAGCCCTCCGACGTCCCCGGCCAATCCGCCGAGCAGCCGCTCGAGTTCGCGCAGGCGGACGGTGCTGAGCACGTTGACCCGGTGCCCCCAGTCCATGCGGAGCACGGCGATCCGACCGAAGCGCTCCAGCCGCGTCCGGTTCATGAAACGCGGGGCTTCACGTTCGCTTCGACCCACGCGATCATCTCGGCGGTCGACGTGCCCGGCAGGAACAGCTCCGCGATGCCGAGCTTCTTGAGCTCGGCCACGTCCTCCTCCGGAATGATGCCGCCTCCGAAGAGCACGATGTCGCCCGCGCCCTTCTCGTCGAGCAGCCGGCGCACCTTCGGGAAGAGCGTCATGTGGGCTCCGGAGAGGATGGAGAGCCCGATTCCGTCGACATCCTCCTGGATCGCGGTCTCGACGATCTGTTCCGGCGTCTTGTGGAGGCCGGTGTAGATGACCTCGTGGCCGGCGTCCCGCAGCGCGCGGGCGATGATTTTCGCGCCACGGTCGTGGCCGTCGAGGCCCACCTTTCCGATCAGCAGCCGGAGTCTCTTCTTCTCGTCGGCCATGCCGGTCACCTCCCTGCGGGCGCTGTCATAGGACGGTGGCTTCCTCGTAGACGCCGAAGACCTTCTTCATCGTGTCGCAGATCTCACCGACGGTGGCGTACCGCCGGACCGCCTCGAGGATGTGGGGGAACGTGTTCTCGTCCTCGCGGCAGGCGCGCTCGAGCCGATCCAGCGCCTCGCGGACCGCCTGGGAGTCCCGCCGCCGTTTCACCTCCGCCAGACGGGCCTTCTGCCGTTCTTCCACCTCGGGCGGGATGCGCAGGAGTTCGATCTTCTGGTCCTCTTCGGGGGGGATGACGTACTTGTTGACCCCGACGATGGTCTTCTCGCCGCGGTCGACCTGCTGTTGATACCGGAAGGCGGCATCCGCGATCTCTTTCTGGGGGAACCCGCGCTCGATCGCTGCCACGATGCCGCCCATCTCCTCGATCCGGCGGAGGTACTCGAGGGCCTCCCGTTCCATTCGGTCGGTGAGGTGCTCCACCAGGTAGGAACCCCCGAGCGGATCGACCACGTTGGCGACGCCGGACTCCTCCGCGATGACCTGCTGAGTGCGGAGCGCGATCCGAACCGCCCTCTCGGTGGGAAGGCAGAGAGTCTCGTCGTAGGAGTCGGTGTGCAGCGACTGGGTTCCGCCCATCACGGCCGCCAGCGCCTGGATGGTCACCCGCACGATGTTGACCAGCGGCTGCTGGGCCTGGAGCGAGCAGCCCGCGGTCTGGGTGTGGAACCGGAGCATCAGGGAGCGCGGATCGCGGGCCCCGTACCGCTCCTTCATCCGGCGGGCCCAGATGCGACGCGCCGCGCGGAACTTGGCCACCTCTTCGAAGAAGTCGTTGTGGGAGTTCCAGAAGAAGCTGAGGCGGGGCGCGAACTCGTCGACCGCGAGGCCGCGCTCGAGGCAGGCCTCGACGTAACCGAATCCGTCGGCGAGAGTGAACGCGAGCTCCTGGACCGCCGTCGAACCTGCTTCGCGGATGTGGTAGCCGCTGATCGAAATGGTGTTCCACTTGGGGACGTGACGGGTGCAGAACTCGATGAGGTCGACGATCAGTCTCAGGGACGGCTTGGGCGGGTAGATCCACTCCTTCTGGGCGATGTACTCCTTGAGAATGTCGTTCTGGACCGTACCTCTCAACTTCTCGAAGGGGACGTTCTGCTTCTCGGCGACCGCGAGGTACATCGCGAGAAGCACCGGGGCGGAGCAGTTGATCGTCATCGACGTGGAGACCTGGTCGAGCGGGATCCCGTCGAAGAGGATCTCCATGTCGGCGAGGGAGTCGATGGCCACCCCCTCGCGGCCGACCTCCCCTTCCGAAAGAGGGTCGTCGCTGTCTCTGCCCATCAGCGTCGGCATGTCGAACGCGGTCGACAGGCCGTTCTGCCCCTGTTCGAGGAGGTACTTGAACCGCCGGTTCGTGTCCTCGGCGGTGCCGAACCCGGCGAACATGCGCATCGTCCAGGGCCGCGCGCGGTACATCGTCGCATGGATGCCCCGCGTGTACGGGTATTCGCCCGGATAGCCCAGGCGCTCCTGGTAGTTCCAGTCGTCGCCGAGATCCTCCGGAGTGGCGAGGAGCGGGACCTCCATGTCCGAAACGGTCGTGAATCGAACCGGACGTTCCGGTAGACGGCGTCTCGCCTCGGCGAGGGTGGTCTCCTCCCACTCGCGCTTGCTCCGTGATCGGTGCTGGCTCATCTCCTGTCCTTTCGCGGAAACGGCCGCCGACCTGCGCCGGCCCGCGGGGGCGGCCTCCGCGAAGGATACCGCGGAGGCCGCGCGCCGTCCGGCCGCGTCACCGCCGGCGGCGCGCGAGAAAGGCGCGGGCGGCGGCCTTCGGGTCCTCGTGGGAGAACAGGAGCGCGAACTCGGCCCGCTCGAGCGCCAGGGCCGCGCTCTCGTCCAGCCGGCCGCCTGCGCGGAGCAGCCGGCGCAGGGCGGGGAGCGCCGGTCCCGCCGCCGACCACCGTTCGAGGCAGCGCTCGGCATAGCCGACGGGATCGCCGGACACGGCGTCGACCAGGCCGCGGGTGGCCGCCCGCCGGGCCGACCAGCCGCGGCCGTCGAGCCAGAAGCCGACCGCCTGCCCCCAGCCGAGGCGGTCGGCGAGGCGGCCCGGGGTCCCGGCGAGGCGGTGAGGGGAACCCGGACCCCGCAGGCGGGTCCCCGGATCCACGACGATCAGATCGGCGGCGAGCGCGATCTCGAGCGCCAACCCGCCGAGCTCGCCCCGGGCGGCCGCGACCCCCGGCCAGTCGGCGAGCCGTTCCAGCGCCCGTTCGACCCCGGCGGCGTCGGCGGTCCAGTCCGGGGGCACGTCGAGCCAGACGCGCCAGGGGCCGGGCGCCTCGGCCGCCGCGTTCAGCTGGCGGTCCGGGGAGGGCACCGTCGGGTCACGCCTGGCCGCCCTCGGCCGTCGTGGGTTCCGCCTCCTCCAGACGGCGGATGGTGGGCGCGCCTTCGCGCCGGTCGGAAAGCCTCGATGTCTTGTTCTTGCGCAGCCGCCGCGCGAGGACGTCCACGGCTTCGTGGATGGTGGCGTACAGATCGTCGCCCGTCGTTTCCCCGGTATGAACCCCGGTCCGGCCGCGGGCGACGATGGTGCAGGTGTAGCGGTGCTTCTCGGCCGCCAGGGTCACGTGAATATCCAGGTCCTCGACCAGCCGACCGAGCTTCGAGATCTTCTCCTCCGCGTGTTCCCGGAGCGCTGGGGTCAATTCAAGATGCCGACCGGTGATATCGATCGTCATGCTCTCCCTCCGACAAGAGGCACCAACTCGGGTCGACGGCGGCCGCCCCGCCGGGCGGTGCCGTCATGGCACGACGCGGGCGCGACACGGGTCAACGCGCGCGCCGTTGGGTGGACGGCGGTATGCGGAGCTCCTCCCTGTACTTGGCCACGGTCCGGCGCGCGATCTTCAGTCCCTCCCGGCGCAGCAACTCGGCGATAGCCTGATCGCTGAGGGGCTTCTTCGGGTCCTCCTCGCTGACCAGGCGCTTGATCTTCTCCTTCACGGTCAGCGACGAGACGGCGCCGCCTCCGGACGACGCGATCCCGCTGTGGAAGAAGAAGCGCATCTCGAACAGGCCGCGCGGCGTGTGGATGTACTTGTTGTTCACGACGCGGCTGACCGTGGACTCGTGCATCTTGATGTCCTCGGCCACGTCGCGGAGCACGAGCGGTCGAATGTGCTCGATACCGTGATCGAGGAAGGCGCGCTGGAATTTGACGATGCTCTTGGCCACCTTGCCGATCGTCCGCTGCCGCTCGTCGAGGCTCCGGATGAGGCGGAACGCCGCCTTCAGCTTCTCCCGGACGAAATGGCGCGTCTTGGCGTCGATCGTCTCGTCGGTCGCCTGGGCCAGCAGCCGCTTGTAGGCGGGAGAGATGCGGAGCCGGGGCAGGCCGTCCTCGTTGAGGATGACGCGGTAGTCGTCGCCGTCCTTGATGACGTAGACATCCGGCGTGATGTAGGTCGTCGTCTGGGGGTTGTACTTCTCCCCGGGGCGCGGGTCGAGCTGCCGGATGACGTCGAGGGCCTCCTCGAGCTCCTCCTCGTCGATTCCCAGCTCCTTCGCGAGAGTGTCGTAGCGACGGCTTTCGAGCAATCCGAGGTGGTCGTGCACGATGCGCCACGCGGGCGAATCCGCGAGGCCCGCCACCTCGAGCTGGACCAAAAGGCACTCGCGAAGGTCCCGGCTCGCGACGCCGACCGGGTCGAATCTCTGAATGTGCCGGCGGACCCGCTCGACCTCCTCGACGGTCCAGGTCTGCCCTTCGGGAGCCATCGCGGCGATCTCTTCGGCGGTCGCCTCCAGATATCCCTTCTCGTCCAGGTTGCCGACGATGGCTTCGCCGATGGTGCGCTCCCGCCCGCGCAGCGAGCCCATCTCGAGCTGCCACAGGAGATGGTCCGAGAGGTGGTCTTGCCCCCTGAGGATCTGCTCGTAGGGAGGCAGCTCGTCGTTGGGGACCTCCCGCGCGCCCCGCACGGGCTGGAACGTGTCCTCGAGGTCCTGGAAGAAGGAGGCGTAATCGATGTCGTCGGGATCCCGCTCGGCATCCTCGCCGGCGGTGACCTCGCGCTCGGGGGTGTCCGACGCCTCGTCGGACGTCATCTCCGTTCGCGTCCCCGCTTCCTCCAGCGCGGGGTTGTTCTCCAGTTCCTGGCTGATCTCCCCCTGCAGCTCGAGCTTGCTCAGCTGGAGCAGGCGGATCGCCTGCTGCAGCTGGGGCGTCATGATCAGCTTTTGCCGGAGCCCGACCTGGAGCTTTTGTTCGAGACTAGGCATCAACGCCCCAGTGCGCCCATGTCGCTCCCCGAGCGCCGACGCGTCCGGAGCTTGGCTCCGCCGCCGGGATCCCGGGCCGCCCGAGCCGGCGTCCGCAGGAGGCCGCCCGCATCAGCCCAATCGGAAATCCTCCCCGAGGTACACGGATCGGACTTCCTCGTCTTCGGCCAACTCGCTCGGCGAGCCGGCACGGAAGATCCGACCCGCATTGATAATATAAGCGCGGTCGGTTATCTGCAATGTCTCCCGGACGTTGTGATCGGTGATCAGAACGCCGATGCCCTCCCCCGCGAGTCGCCGGACGATCCTCTGGATATCGGCCACCGCGATCGGATCGATTCCCGCGAACGGTTCGTCGAGCAGCATGAACTTGGGCCGGATCGCCATCGCACGCGCGATTTCACAGCGGCGCCGTTCGCCGCCGGAGAGCAGGTAGGCGGGTCGTTCCGCGAGATGCGACAGCCCGAATTCGTGCATGAGCTGCTGGGCCCGCTCGCAGATCTCGTCTTCGTCGTGTCCGAGCGCTTCGAGGACCAGTTCGAGATTCCCCCGCACGCTGAGCCGGCGGAACACGCTCGGTTCTTGCGGAAGATAGGCGATGCCGGCGAGCGCCCGGCGGTGAAGGGGCAACGGCGTGATGTCCTGTCCCGAAAGGCAGATCCGTCCGGCATCCGGATCGAGCAGGCCCACGAGCATCGCGAACGTGGTGGTCTTCCCGGCACCGTTGGGCCCGAGAAGGCCCACGATCTCGCCCGCAGCCACTCGGAGGCTCACGCCGTCGACGATCCGGTGACCGCGGAAGGCTTTCGACAGTCCCGCCGCCTCGAGAACCGCCGCGCCCGCCTTCGGGCGCGCCTCGGTTCCCGCCGGGACCCGCGTTTCGATCGTCACCGGCGCTCCTCGTCCTCTCGCCCGGTCGCGGGCGACGCTTCGATCACGCCGCGTCCCGCGCCGCTCTCGGCCACCGCGGTCCGGCGGGAGAGATCGTACCGCACCCGCCGCGTGCGCAGCACGCCCTGCTCCGGTGTTTCCAGTTCTGCGGGACCGCGCTCCCCGACCAGGATCACGATCCCCGAGGCGCCTCCCTTCCACACCAGGCGGTCCGCCCGGCCTCGCGCCCGGCCCATGGCCAAAGTGGCGGAGCCGGAAGCCTCCAGGTGCGCGATCGCCCCCTCTTCGTCGAGGTCCACGGCGATCCGGTCGGCCTGGACGATCGCCTCCTCCTCTTCGTACCGGGCCGCGCCTTCGACGACCGCCCGGCGGCGCCTCGATTCGTAGTCGAGCGTGGCGCCGCTGACGCGAACGGTGCGGGCCGGGCCTCCTTCCACGGTGCGCTCGAGTCTCAACACCACATCGCCGGCCGCGTGCAGGCGCTCCGCCGCCCGGTCGACGGATAGGCGCGCCGCGCGCAGGGAGGTCGTGCCGAACCAGGCCTGGACCTCTTCCTCGAACAGGACGGGGCCCGATCCCCGCGGAAACGTCACCCGCCGCGAGCGCACCCTGGCCGGCTCGCCGCCGGAGGCGCCCAGGAGCGTGTCCGGCCGGCGGGCGATCGACCGGACCTCGGTGAGCGCTCCGCCCTCGGCCGTCACTTGGCCCGAGGCGCGGTCGAGGAGGAAGCGGGGCGCTTCCACCACGTCTTCACCCTGGGACGCGCGGGCCGGCGAGCCGGTCAGCGTGACCGTGTCCGGCCGCTCCGCCTCCCACAGCAGTTCGTCTCCCCGAGCGGCGAGACGGTCGGGGCCGCTCACCGACACCGTCCCGCGGGCGGCGATGCGGCGCCAGCGGCCCGCCGGACCGCGCTCGGCGGTGAACCGGTCTCCGGCGACCCTCCACTCCGCGCCCGGTTCCTGACCCCGAAGTTCGAACCACGATCGGCCCGAAAGCCGCCAGGTGCCGGGTTCGGCGCCCTCCTCGGCTTCGAGCCGCCCGAAGGAGGCGGAGCCGGCGGCGCCGGCCGAGGAGGGCCGGTACAACACGCTCACCGGATCGCCGGCGGCCGCGCGGCGCGGCGCCTCCCGATCCGGGGTGACCGTCAGCTCCGGTGCGGCGAGCTGGGCCGTGGCGCCGCCGCTCGCGTCGGAGAGGAGGACCGGGCCGCCGATCCGGACGGTCTCCCCCGACTCTTCGGCGTCGAGCGGCAGCGTCGAGGGCCCGCCCAGCAGCCACCGGTCCCGGTCGCCGACGCGGAAGGGCCCGTCGAACACCACCTCGCCGGTCGCGATCCGATAGCGGGCGCGGGACGCTTCGATGTGGAGGGGACGTCCGCTCCAGCTGTCGACGATCAGGCCGCGGTCCGTCTCGACCACTCTTCCGTCCGGCCGGTACACGAAGCCACCGACCCGCGCGAGGATCCGCTGCCCTCTGATCGTCGCCGGTTCGGGTGAGCTGAGGACCCGCGTGTCGGCGTCGTAGACCAGTCGGGCGGTCCGCAGGGTCAGCCGATCGGGATCGCGGACCTCGACGTCCCCGGAAAGGGTGATCAGGAAGCCTCGCCGGCCCCGGTCCTCCACGCGGCCCCTCCGCGCGCGCAGGTCGACGGCCCTGCCGTCCTCGAGATAAGCGCGGAGCCGGCGCACCTCGTCGAAGAAGCGGACACCCCCCTCCCGCGCCCGGAGCGTGCCGGCCGAGAGCTCGAACAGGGGCCGTCCTTCCCGACTCGCCACCCAGGTCAGGCCGCCCTCGATCCGCTCGACCTCGCCCGGATCGGCCGGCGGCGCGCTCTCGACCGGTGGCGCCGCCGGCGGCCGCTTCCGTAGCGTTTCGTAGAGTCCTGCCGCCGAGACCGCGAGGAGGGCGGCGGCGATGACGAGCCAGGAGCGGCGGCGCCCGTTCACGGCGGTTCCCGCCCGCGTCCCGCGCCGGGTCCGTGCCTCAGCGGCCCTGGAATCGCGCGGGGCGCTTTTCGAGGAAGGCCCGGGTCCCTTCCCGCATGTCCTCCGTGCCGAACGTGACCCCGAACAACGCCGCCTCGTAGGCCAGGGCCTCGGGGAGCGGCATGTCCAGGCCGTGGCGGACGGCCTCGATGCAGAGGCGGACCGCCAGGGGCCCTTTCCCGGCGATCTCCCGGACGAGTTCCTTCGCGCGGGCCACCGGATCCTCGGCGACCTCGTTGACCAGCCCCCACGCGTGGGCGGTCGAAGCGTCGATCGGGCGGCCCGTGAGGATCATCTGAAGGGCACGACCCTCCCCCACGAGCCGCGCCAGGCGCTGGGTGCCGCCGAACCCGGGGATGAGCCCGAGACCGACCTCCGGCTGCCCGAAGCGGGCCTTCGGCGAGGCGACCCTGAGATGGCAGGCGAGGGCCAGCTCGCAGCCGCCTCCCAGGGCGTAGCCGTTGACGGCGGCGACCACCGGCTTGCCCGTTTCGTCGATGATCCGGCCGAGGCGCTGGCCCTCGGCGGCGAAGGCGCGCGCCTGCTCGGGCGAGAGTCCGGCCATCTCGGCGATGTCGGCGCCGGCGACGAAGGCCTTCTCCCCCGCCCCGGTCACCACCAGGCCGCGGACGCTCTCCTCTTCCCCCGCGTCCCGGAACGCCTGGACCAGTTCCCGGATGACCCGGCTGTCCAGGGCGTTCAGCTTGTCCGGGCGGTTGATCGTCAGCGTCGTCACACCGTCTTCGTCGGTGCGGAGCACGAGCGGTTCGGGCATGGCATTCCTCCCGCGGCATCACCGCCCGCTCAGGATAGCGCGGAGCCCGGCTCGGCCGCCGCCCCGCCCGGCTCACCGGAACTCGGCGGCCTTGATCTTGCGGCGGAAGTCCTCCCCCTCCATGCGGACCGTCACGCACATCTCCGTCAGGCGCGAGGCGAGCCGCTCCCCGATGCGATCCGCCAGCGATTCCCGCTCGGGGCCGGAGGACATCGGCCGGTTCGTCGTGATGAGGGTGAGGCGCTCTTCGTTGTACCGCTCGTTGATGATCAGGCCGACCGTGTCCTGCATCCAGGGCGTCATCCGGGTCGCCCCGAGATCGTCCAGCAGCAGCACGTCGGCCTCGAGGGCGGGCTCGAGAACCTCCCAGCTCGGAACCTGCGACCGGCGGTCATAGGTCTCCACCAGTCGCCGCAACAGGTCGCCGACCTCGGCGAAGAGCCCCCTGGCACCCCGGTGCTCGACGAGTTCCCGGAGCACCGCCACGGCGAGGTGGGTTTTCCCCACGCCGCACGGGCCGGTGAAGAGGAGGCCGAAGTCGGAACCCGGAAACGACTCGACCACGCGGCGGGCGTAGGCCAAGGCGGTGCGGAGCGAATCGTTGAGAGGGTCGAATTGATCGAGGGTGCAGTGCTCGTAGCGGCGAGGTATGCCGACACCGGCGCGCCGGCGCGCGTCCGCCAGAAGGCGCCGGCAACGGCAGGGTTGCGCCACCGCCGCGTCTTCCGAGCGCTCGACGACGAAGCCGGTCCCGCCGCAGAGCGTGCAGGATCCGGCGTCCGGACCGCCCCCGGCCATGTCAGTTGAGGTAGCTCTGGAGCTGCTGGCACTTGGCCGAGCGGTTGAGCTTCTTCAGCGCCTGCGCCTCGATCTGCCGGATCCTCTCCCGTGAGAGGTTCATCATCTCGCCGATCTCCTTCAGCGTCTTCGGCTCCTCCCCCGTGAGCCCGAACCTGAGGAGCACCACCTTGCGCTCCTTCTCGTCGAGCTCCGCGAGAGCCTGCCGGACCTGGGTCCGGAGCGCCTCCCGCATCAGCACCGCATCCGCCGACGGTATCGTCTCCTGCTCGAGCTTGTCCGACAAGTGGAACTCGTGCTCTTCGTCGATGACCGCCGAGAGGGAGATGTTCTCGTCCGAGACCTGCAGGAGCGTGTTGACGTCCTTCGGGTCGACGTCCATCGCTTCGGCGATCTCCTCGACGGACGGGCGCCGCTGGAGCTCCGACATCAGGGCGGACTGGGTCTTCCCGATCCGGTACAGCAGGTTGGCCTGTTTCTGCGGGAGCCTGAACGGTCCGCTCTGATCGGACAGCGCGTGGATGATCGACTGGCGGATCCACCAGACCGCGTACGTGATGAACTTGACGTTCTTGGACGGATCGTAGCGTTTCGCAGCCTCGATCAGCCCCACGTTCCCCTCGTTGATCAGGTCGAGGAACGACAGGCCGCAGCCGCGATAGCGCTTGGCGAAGGACACGACGAATCTGAGGTTCGCCTCGACCAGCTTCTTGAGCGCCTCCGTGTCGCCGTGTTCGCGGATCCGCCGGCCGAGCTCGCGCTCCTCCTGGACGCTGATCCGCGGGAGCTTCGCGATCTCCTTGAGGTACTTCTTCAGCGATTCGGGCGAGCCCTGGTCACGCTTGCGACGCTCGGTCTTCTCCCCGGTGAACTCGTCCGGCATGCACCCTCCCTCGTCGCACCGCCGTGCGGCCGGGCTCCTTCACACCGGGCGGCGGCGAGCCGGACCGCCGGACGCGGTCCGCTCTCTCCTTATCGGCCGGCGCCGGGGATTATAAATAGGCCAGCTCCGGATCGCCCCGCGGGTGTCCGCCGGGGTCCGCCGGTGGGCGCGACCGCCTCAGCGGGGCGCGGGCGCGGCGGCGCGGAGCGGGATCCGGATGCGGAGGAGGCCGTCTTCGAGGGCTGTCTCCACGGAGGAGAGGTCGACCGGCTCCGGGAGCTCGAACTTCCGGAGGAAGTGCCCGTGGGGCCGCTCCACCTGATGGTAGGTCCAGGACTCGTCCCCCGCTCGATTCCGCGTCCCGGCCACGACGAGCACGTTGCCCTCGGCGTGCAGCTCGACGTCGTCCCGGGATAGACCTGCCAGCTCGCAGGAGATCTCGACGTGCTCGGGGCCGCGCGCGACCTCCGCCACCGGACGCCAGTACCCGGCGTCCCCGTCGGCCACCTCCGCGGAGACGGGAGCCGACAGGAGGTGCTCGAACAGCTTGTTCATGCGGTCCTGGATGGTCAGGAGGTCCGCGAAGGGGTCCCAGCTCTTCACCGCCGCCTCCCCCGCCCGGCGCGCGGGCGGACGCCCCGGCGCGAAAGAGGGCGGCGCGAGGCGCCGCCCTCCGCCGCCGGAAGGCAAACCTAACGTTAATGGCTCGAGCCGGAGTCGTCCACGACCTCCGCGTCGACGACCTGCTCGCCGTTGCCGCCCCCGCCACCTTCCTGGGTCCCGGCGGAACCCGCGCCGGCGCCGGCCTGCCGGTACAGATGCTCCGCGACCTTCTGCCCCACCTGGGTCAGCCGGTCGGTCGCCGAGGCGATCCGTCCGGCGTCCTCCTTCTCGAGGACCTCCTTCGCCTCGGCCACGGCGCTCTCCGCCTCCCCTTTCAGGTCGGCGGGCAGCTTGTCCGCGGCGTCCTTGAGCGTCTTCTCCATGTTCCAGACGAGGTTGTCGAGCCGGTTCCTCGCCTCGACCTGCTCCTTGCGGCGCCGATCCTCCTCGGCGTGGGCCTCGGCCTCCTTGATCATCCGCTCGATCTCGCTCTGCTCGAGGCCCGAGGAGGCCTGGATGGTGATCTTCTGCTCGCGGCCGGTCGCCTTGTCCTTGGCGGAGACGTGCAGGATGCCGTTCGCGTCGATATCGAAGGCGACCTCGATCTGAGGGATTCCGCGCGGAGCCGGCGGGATGCCCGTGAGGCGGAACCGGCCGATGGTCTTGTTGTCCCGCGCCATCGGACGCTCGCCCTGCAACACGTGGATCTCGACCTCGGTCTGGTTGTCGCTGGCCGTGGAGAAGATCTCCGATTTCCGCGTCGGGATCGTCGTGTTGCGGGGGATGAGCGTCGTCATGACTCCGCCGAGCGTCTCGATGCCCAGCGACAGCGGCGTGACGTCGAGGAGGAGGACGTCCTTCACCTCGCCCGCGAGCACGCCGGCCTGCACGGCGGCCCCGACCGCCACCACCTCGTCGGGATTGACTCCCTTGTGCGGCTCCTTGCCGAAGAACTCCTTCACCTTCCGCTGCACGAGGGGAATCCGCGTCGATCCGCCGACGAGCACCACTTCGTCGATATCGGACGCGGTCAGGCCGGCGTCCTTCAGAGCCTGGCGGCACGGCTCCATCGTCCGCTCCACGAGATCCTCGATGAGCTGCTCGAACCGCGAGCGGGTCAGCTTCATCACCAGGTGCTTGGGCCCGGAAGCGTCCGCGGTGATGAAGGGCAGGTTGATCTCGGTCTCCTGGGCGGTGGAGAGCTCGCACTTGGCCTTCTCGGCGGCTTCCTTGAGCCGCTGGAGGGCCATGGCGTCGCCGCTGAGATCGATCCCCTGCTCCTTCTTGAACTCCGCGACGATCCACTCGATGACCCGCTGATCGATGTCGTCGCCTCCGAGATGCGTGTCACCGTTGGTGGCCTTGACCTCGACGACCCCCTCGCCCACCTCGAGAATCGAGATGTCGAAGGTGCCGCCGCCGAAGTCGAACACGGCGATCTTCTCGTCCTTCTTCTTGTCCAGGCCGTAGGCGAGGGCGGCGGCGGTGGGCTCGTTGACGAGGCGTTCCACCTTCAGGCCGGCGATCTGGCCGGCGTCCTTGGTCGCCTGCCGCTGCGCGTCGTTGAAGTACGCGGGCACGGTGATGACCGCGCGGTCGACGGAGTGCCCGAGGTAGGCCTCCGCGTCCTGCTTCAGCTTCTGCAGCACCATCGCGGAGATCTCCGGCGGGGCGTACTGCTTGCCGTCGATCTCCACCCGGGCGTCGCCGTTGGCGGCCTCGACGACCTTGTAAGGGACGCGCTCCGCCTCTTCCTTCACCTCCGCGAATTTCCGACCCATGAAGCGCTTGATCGAGAACACGGTCCGGGCGGGGTTGGTGACGGCCTGGCGCTTGGCCACCTGGCCGACGAGACGCTCGCCCTTGTCGGTGAAGGCGACCACGGAAGGCGTCGTCCGGCCCCCCTCCGCGTTCGCGATCACCGTCGGTTTTCCACCTTCCATCACGGCCACCACCGAGTTGGTGGTCCCGAGGTCGATTCCGATGATCTTCGACATGACGATCAGCCTCCCGGCGGCACCACGAGCCGCGCGCGTTACCTAAGACCGGCCGCCGGGGCCGTCAAGGAGCCGGCGCGGGGCCCCCCGGCGCGCCGGGGCCGGGGGCGAGCCGCCGCTCCCTGACCTCGGGGCCCGGGACGCCGGGAATCGGTCCCGCCTCCGCCAGCCGGTAGCCGCCGTCGATCGGCTCGTACCGGTACGGGCGGCCCCACGGATCGCGGAGGAGCCGGGCCGGGGCCAGCCCGGCCTCGACCAGTTCCTCCAGGCGGCGGGGCCACCGGCCGCTCGCCAGGTACCGCACGCGGAGGGCCCGCTCGAGCCGCGTCAGCCGCGCGCGGCTCACCGCGGCGCGGATCGCCTCGAGATGGCCGGCCGCGGACACGGCCTGGGCCGGCGCGAGCGTGGCGGGCAGCGGCAGCCGGGGCGTCCCGGGCCAGGCGGCGGCGGCCAGGGGATGAAGGGCCGCCACCACTCCGACGGCGGCGGCTAGCGCGACGAGGAGCCCCGCAGCGCGGGCCGGAGCGGCCCGGGCCATGAGCCGCGGTCTCCTCGGTGCCGCCGGGACCTCCCCGTCTCCCTCGGGGGGGACGATCTCCACCAACTCGAGCTCCACGAGCCGGACCAGGGTCTTGAAGGCCTCGAAAGTGCCGAGCTCCGACAGGTCGGCCACCTCGCCGGCCGTTCTCCGGCCGTCCACCCACCGGAGAACCCTCAGCTCAGCCTGGGACAGACCCTTGGGGCCCGAGCTCCGCTCCCCCGCGAGGGGATCCTGGGGGATGAGGTCGAAGTCGATGTCCTGCTCGTAGATCGATCCCGCCGACTCCGGGGCCGAGCCCACCGAGGCCAGAATCTCGGCGGCGGCCGGCCGGGGCCGTGGGATCACGTCCCGGGAGGGGATGGTGCGCTCGATGATCGGCCACTCGTCGACCATCCGCGCGCCTTCCATCAGGAGGTGTTCGGCGGGGATGGGCCGCACGAACTCGCGGTTCCAGTCGACGCGCTCCCCCGGCCGGAAGTCGTATTCGCCGCTGCGCCAGCGGAGGGTGTCGTAGACGGTCTCCGCCATCTGGAGTTCCAGTTCCCGGCGGATCGTCTCGTGGTCGACCCAGCCCTGTTCGACCAGGACGTGGCCGAGCCGCTTCAGGGTGTCCCGCTGGATCCGCAGCGCTTCTTCGAGGCGGGCCTCCGTCAGCTTGCCCCGCTTGACGAGAAGGTTGCCGAGCCGATGCTCGGTCGGCCGCGAGCTCGACTCCGCCGAGACGACGCGCCCCGCGTCGAAGCCGAGGGTCACGCGCTCTCCTTCCCTCTCGAGGACGAGCACGCCCGTCTTCCGCTGCAGGCCGATCAGCTGCAGGATGTCGGTGAGCGAGAAGTCGCCGAGAGTGCCCCGAAGCGCCATCGGTCAGCTCCTGCCCCGCCAGGCCGCGGGGTGCGGCCGGAACCGGGGCATCTGGACGGCGATCCAGAACAGCGCCGCGAAGACCCGAGCGGGGGTTCCCGGCGCCCACGGCTCCACCGTCCGGACGGCGGGCATGAATCCTTCGGGGAAGAGCGCGCCGAGCAGCAGAAAGGCCCACAGGGTGGCGAGAAGGTACCCGGCCCAGGGGCGTCCGTCGTGCACCTGGCCCAGGCCCGGCCAGACGGTGTGGAGAAAGAGCCGCGTCCGGCGCACCCTCCGCAGGTGGCTGTCGATCCGCCGGGTCTGCCGTTCGCGGGCCGCGGGCGCGAGCCCCTCTCTCCGCGTCAGGAGCTGCGTGCAGGCGGCGCAGTTTCCGTCCCCTTCGGCCTCGGCGTGGCATCGCGGGCAGAAGGCACGGCCGCACGACCGGCACCTGCGGCTCGGCAGGCGTCCCGCGCGCACGCGGATCGCCGCGGCCGCCGCGAGGGCCAGCAGTGCGGCGAGGGTCGCCGGGCTCGCCGGATGCAGTGCCGCCCGCATCCCCGGCAGCGCCTCGTCCCGGATCAACCCGCGGGCGACGTCCCGGACGCCGATCTCCGGGTCGGCGACACCGTCCTCCGGGACCTCTTCCTCCAGGCGCGAGACGAGCTCGGCGTCCCGCCGCCGGGCCTCGGCGAGCAACTGCTCCGCCTGGTCGAACTCGAAGTCGGCCAGTTCCACCTGTGCGAGGTTGAACAGGGCATGGACGTCGGCAGGGTCGGTGTCGAGCGCCGCGCGGTACTCGACCGCGGCGGCTTCGCTCTTCCCGATCCGGTACAGCACGTTGCCCAGCAGCACGTGGAGGCGGGGGTCGCTCGGATCGTCCTCGATCGCCGCCCGGAGCAGTGCCACGGCCCGCTCCGGGTGGCGGGCCGCGATCATCCGCGCCTGGAGCACCTTCCACAGCGGGTCGTCGGGGTGCTCCAGCTCGAGTTCCCTGAGCATCGCGAGCACATCGGGACGGAACGATCCTTCGGCCGCCTCGACGGCGACGCGGGCGGCAGGGGAAGCGAGGGCGCGGGCGGCGGCGGCGACCAGTCCGGTGGCGGGATCGAGAAGAGCGACCAGCGCCGCCAAGGCGAACAGCAGCCGGCGGGCGGGCGGCGCGGCCACCGGCACGAGCGCCACGAGCCAGATCAGCAGGATCCACGGCCCGAGGACCACGACCGCCGCCGGTGCGAGGACGGCGGCCCAGCCGGCCGTCCGGCGCCAGGCCGGGTGCCAGGCCCGCGGCGTGCGCTCCTCGATCTCGTGGGCGAGCGCCGGCGCGTAGGCGGCGAACAGGACGGCGAAAGCGGCGAGTCCGGCCAGGAACAGCGCCGCGAGGCCGGCCGCGGCGAGATCGAACCCGAAGACCCAGCGCGACCAGAGAGGCTGCCACCGGGCGACCACCGCCCGGCCGGCGAGCGGCACGACCTCCTTGATGCCGCTCCCGGTCCACAGACGCACTCTCGCCTCGTTCCACCAGGCGGCCGCCTGCCGGTCGTCCAGTTCGTGGCCGAGCCGGAAGGCCTCGACCGCGGCGCTCAGCGCCCCCTCGCGCTCCGCTTCCCGCCCCTCGAGGACCGCGGCGTCGGCGAAGGCCGGGATCCGCGCGATGCCCTCCTCGCGCAGGAACTGCCGCAGCTCGAGCGCGGCGCGGGCGGCACCCGCCCGGTCCCCTTCCGCGAGGAGGCGCCGCCGTTCCCACCACCGGGCCTCGATTTCGTTCAGGAGCTCGCCCGTTCCGGCGCTCGCCGCCCTCGCCCCCGCGATTTCCGGGGCTGGGGGTCCCGGC
This sequence comes from Acidobacteriota bacterium, assembly GCA_003696075.1. Taxonomy (NCBI): domain Bacteria; kingdom Pseudomonadati; phylum Acidobacteriota; species Acidobacteriota bacterium. Next base: position 46,267 of record RFHH01000137.1, on the reverse strand, counting down.
GGAGCGTTCCGGTCCTGGGCGCCGGTGGAAGCCCACGCGCTGGCTCCCATGAGGAGAGCCGCGGCGATGACCGAGCGCCCGGCGCCCGAGCGGGGGCGGCGGAGCGCGGGGCCGACTGCACCGCGGGCGCCCGGCGGCATCACGGCTCCCGGCGGCGCTTCAGCTCGACATACTGCAGCTCGAGCTCGAACAGCGCTTCGGTGAGCAGGCGGTCCTCTTCCTCCGTGCGGCGCCCCTCGGTTTTCGCCTTGAGCAGCCTCAGGCTCTCGATCGCGCTGCGGGCCGCCCCGAGGTCGATCTGGCGGCGGTCGGTCTCGGGGTGCGGAACGACACCGAGCCCGGCGAGACCGAGAAGGAGGAAGGGGCGCACGAGGTCGGCGAAACCGACCGGGAGCCCCTCGTCCCCCCCGCCTTTCTCCATCCGCAGGACGCCTCCGCCCGGCAGGGGAACCTCCCCAGGGGCGCCCCGCTCCGGCCGCCGCTCCCCCGTCGTCGGGTCGAACCGCCGCCGGTCCTCGGTACGGATTTCGCGCGGACGGGAGTCCTCACCTCCCGGCCGGCCGCTCCCGCTCCTCTCGGCCATCGCACCGGCTCCCCTGATGGACGCCACGCTTCAATGTAGGCTCCCCGTCCCGAGGAATCACCGGCGGCCCGCTTCGGCCCCGCGCAGGGCGGGGCGCAGGCGGCGCCGGAGGCAGGATAGCATTGGCGGCGGGGCCGGCGCGGAAGGGATGAACGGCGGCGGATCGGGGCGGATCTCATGGAAAAGGGCCAAAGCAGACCGATCGACGACCTGCTGGCGATCATGGCGAAGCTCCGCGGTCCGAACGGCTGTCCGTGGGACCGCGAGCAGAGCCCCGCGACGCTCCGGAGTTACCTGCTCGAGGAGGCGCACGAGGTCGCCGAAGCGATCGATCGGGGGGATTGGTCGGCGTTGCGCGAGGAGCTGGGCGACCTCCTGCTCCAGGTCGTGTTCCTCGCCCGGATCGCCGAGGAGGAGGGCCGGTTCGGCTTCGATGACGTGGCGGCGGGGATCGCCGAGAAACTGGTCCGGCGGCACCCTCACGTCTTCGGCGGCGCACCCGCCTCCGATGCCCGGGAAGCGTTCGACCGCTGGGAGGCGATCAAGCGCGCGGAGAAGGGCGAGGCGTTCCGTTCCCGGCTCGCCGGCCTTCCGCCCAGCCTCCCGGCGCTGCTCCGCGCCCATCGGCTCGCCGAGAAGGCTTCCCGCGCCGGCTTCCGCTGGCCCGACATTCCGGCGGTGGCGGGGAAGGTCCGCGAGGAGCTCGCGGAGCTCGAGTCGGCCGTGAGGACCGAGGGGCGCGGGCGGGTGGAGGAGGAACTCGGAGACCTTCTCTTCGCGGCCGCCAGCCTCGCCACGCAGTTGGGTCTCGACCCGGAAGCGGCCCTCCAGAAGGCCAACGCGAAGTTCGCCGCCCGGTTCGAGCACGTCGAGCGCGCCGCGGCCGCCGACGGCCGCCATCTCGAAGAGCTCGATCCCGGGACCCTGGACCGGCTCTGGGACGAGGCGAAGGGGGAGTAGGTCCCGAGAGATCGGGTCAGGCCCGGACCTCCGTGAACCGCCCGATCCGGCGGAATCTGCGGTACCGGTCGTCGACCAGCTCTTCCGGCCCCATCCGCTCGAGTTCCGCGAGCTGGGCCGCGAGTCGCTCCCCCACGCGCCGGATCGCGCCGGCCGGATCCGCGTGCGCCCCGCCCGGCGGCTCTTCGATCACGGTGTCGACGATGTCCAGCTCGGCGAGGTCGGGGGCGGTCAGGCGGAGCGCGTGGGCCATCTCCGGAGCGCGGCCGGCGTCCTTCCAGAGGATCGAGGCGCATCCCTCGGGGCTGATGACCGAGTAAATCGCGAACTCCATGATGTTCACGCGGTTCCCCACGCCGATCGCCAAGGCGCCCCCCGAACCGCCTTCCCCGATCACGGTCGCGATGATCGGAACGCGGAGTCGAGCCATCTCCCGGAGGTTGACCGCGATGGCCTCCGCCTGACCCCGCTCTTCGGCGTCGATGCCGGGGTAGGCGCCCGGGGTGTCGATGAAGGTCAGGATGGGCCGCGAAAAACGCTCGGCGAGCTGCATCACCCGGAGAGCCTTGCGGTACCCCTCCGGCCGGGGCATCCCGAAGTTCCGGCGGATCTTCTCCCGCGTGTGACGTCCCTTCTCATGGCCGACGACCGCCACCGCCCGCCCGTCGAACCGGGCGAACCCCGCCACGATCGCCGGATCGTCGCCGAACCGCCGGTCGCCGTGGAGCTCGACGAAATCGGTGGTCAGACCCCGGATGTAGTCCAGGGTGTAGGGCCGGCGGGGATGCCGCGCCACCTGCGTTTTCTGCCACGGATCGAGCCGGCTGTAGATCTGCCGGCGCAAACGCTCCAGCTTCGCCCGCAGGCGGGCGATGTCGGGCGCGAGGGACGGATCCCCCAGGGCCGCCAGCTCCTCGATCCGCTGCTGGAGGTCGAGGATCGGCTTTTCGAACGCGCACTCCGCCACCGACGCCCTCCGGCGGCCCCTGTCCGGTGCCGCCCGCCGCAGGGTCAAGCATAGCGCGGCGCTCCCCGCCGCTGTCGAGCGGCCCCCCGCCGCCGGGGCGGGAATCAAGCGCGGGGATGGTGCCGATCGTACAGCGCCCGAAGCCGCTCCCGCGCGACGTGCGTGTAGATCTCGGTGGTGGAGATGTCGCGGTGGCCGAGCAGCAGTTGGACGCTCCGCAGGTCCGCCCCGTGCTCCACGAGGTGGGTGGCGAAGGAGTGCCGCAGGACGTGGGGCGAGATCCGGTCCGGCGGGATTCCCGCACGGCGGGCGAGGGATCGGAGCCGGACCCAGAAGCCCTGCCGGGACAGGGGCCGGCCGCCGCGTCCCGGAAAGAGGACGTCCCCGGCCGGATCGAGCCCTTCCCGTCCGGCCTCGAGGTAGCGCCGGAGCGCCGCGAGCGCCTTTCGGCCCAGCGGCACCACGCGCTCGCGCCGGCCCTTGCCGGTCACGCGGACGAGTCCCCGCCGCAGATCCACCTCCCGAAGTCTGAGGGAGACCAGTTCCGACACGCGCAATCCGGTCGCGTAGAGCACCTCCAGCATGGCGCGATCGCGGAGCGAGCGCGGATCGTCGCCGCGCGGCGCTTCGAGGAGCGCCTCGATCTCTCGCTCGGAGAGCACTCGGGGCAGCGGGCGGCGGCGCCGCGGGGCCTCGACCGCCCGCAGCGGGTCGTCCGGCCGCTCCCCTTCCTCCCGGAGGAAGCGGAACAGCGCCCCGAGGGCGGAAAGCCGGCGCGCGCGGGTGGCCGCCGACAGCCCGCGGGCGCGCGCCGCCCGCAGCCAGCGCTCGACCTCCTCCGCCCGCACGCGAGCGAGCCCGGGGCGCCCGGACCGCTCCAGGAACCGGGCGAGATCGAGAAGATCGCGGCGGTACGCCTCGACGGTCCGCGGGGAGAGTCCCCGGACGGCGAGGAGGCTGTCCGCGAGCCGGTCGATCAGGGCCCGGTCCCGACCGGGAATCACGGCGCCTCTCCGCACCCGGGCCCGTCGAGAAGGAAGGTCACCGGGCCGTCGTTGACCAGCTCGACTTCCATGCGGGCACCGAACCGGCCCTCGGAGGTGGGCACCCCGGCGGACCGCAGGGTGCCGAGAAAACGGCGATAGAGCGCCTCCGCCCGCTCCGGCGGCGCCGCCGGATCGAAAGAGGGCCGCCTTCCCTTCCGCGTCCGTGCGGCGAGGGTGAACTGCGAGACGACGAGCGCCGCGCCCCCCACCTCCCCCACCGTCTTGCGCCAAAGGCCTCCGCTTTCGTCGGGGAACCACTTCATCGCGGCGACGCGCCGGGCGTACCAGTCCGCGGTCCGCTCGTCGTCACCGCTTTCCACGCCGAGGAAGACCAAAAGGCCGCGGCCGATGCTGCCGACCTCCTCCCCGCCGACGCGCACCGACGCGCGGAGCACCCGCTGGACCAGCACCTTCACCGGAGCCTTCCTCCGAACCAACGGCCTGCCGCCGCCCGCAGCCGCGTCGCCTCGGGCAGGCCGGAGACGAGCACGCCCGCGCCGACCACCGCCAGGCCGACCGCGATCTGCAGGGCGAGCACCGCGGCCTGCCCCACGAATCCGCGGTCGGGACAGGCCCACGCTCCGAGGCGCCCGACCGCCAGCGTGGCGGCGACCATCGCCGCCGAGGAAAGGAGGGCGGTCGTGGCGGCCCGGCCCACCGACAGTCCGGCGAGCGGCCCGGACATCTGCCGGAGGCGGAATCCCGTCCAGGCCGCATTGACCCAAGCGGCGATCCCCGTGGCGAGCGCGAGCCCCCCGTAGGCGAGCGGCCCGATGAACGCGAAGTTGAGGGCGATCTTCACCAGGACGACCGAGGCGGAGATCCGGACCGGTGTCCACGGGTCCTTGAGCGCGTAGAAGGTCGGGACGAAGACCTTCACGAGCGCGTAGCCGGGAAGCCCCACGGCATAGAGCGCCAGCACCTCCGCGGTCGCCCGGGTGTCGGCCGGACCGAAGCGCATGTGCTCGTACACCACGCGCACGATCGGCACCCCGAGGGCGATCAGGGCCGCGGCCGCCGGAACGGTGAGCAGGAGGGTCATGCGGATCGAGGTGGCGAGGGTGGAGCGGAAGCGATCGCGGTCGTTGCGGGCCAAGTCCCGGGACACGCCGGCGAGGTTGGCGGTGGCGATCGCGACGCCGAACAGGCCGATCGGCAGCATCCACAACCGGAAAGCGAAGAAGAGGTAGGAGACGGGACCCTCGCCGAAATACGAGGCGAGTTGGTTGTCGACGAGCACGTTCAGGTAGGTTGCCGCCACCGCGAACATCGCCGGTGCCAGTCGCGCCATGATCTGCCGGAAGGCCGGGTCGGAAAGGTCGAGGACGGCCCGGTGGCGGTAGCCGTCCCGGGCCACCCCGGGGATCTGTGCCGCGAGCTGCAGCAACCCGCCGAGCACCGCCCCCGCCGCCAACCCCGTGACGGCGGGCCATCCGTGCTCGGCGAGCCGCGGCGCGAGCAGCCAGCCACCGGCGAGGACGCCGACGTTGAACAGGGCCGGCGCGAGAGCCGGGACGAAGAAGCGGCCGTGCACGTTGCCGAGCCCCATGAGAACCGCGGCGAGCGACACCGTCACGAGGAACGGCGACATGATCTGGCCGAGTCGCGCCGTCAGCTCGAGCTTCTCGGCGGGAAACCAGTAGGCCACCGACAGGGCGTACCACCGGGCGAAGGCGATCACCGTCAGCGCGAACAACCCGGTGACCACCGCGAGGGCGTTGAGCACCGACGACGCGAGCCGGAAGGCGGCCGCGCGTCCCCGCCGCTCCAGCGTTTCCGCGTACGTCGGCACGAACGCGGACGAGAGCGCGCCCTCGGCGAGGAGGTCGCGCAACAGGTTGGGGATCTTGAAGGCCGCGATGAAGGCGTCGGTCTCGGCCCGGGTGAACAGGGCCGCCATCGTCATCTCGCGGGCCAGCCCGAGAACCCGGCTCATGCCGGTCGCGAGCGACACCGCGCCGGCGGCCCTGGCGATGCTGGGGTGGCGGCTCATGGCGGCCGATTATCGCGCATCCGCAGGCCGTTTCCCGCTGGCGGAACGGCGGCCCGCCGGCGCCTTGACCCCCGGAGCGGCGTGTGCGAGGCTGCCCGCCCGGGCGGCGGCCCGGGAGGAGAGACGACCCATGGCATCGCTGGCCAAGGTGATCCTGATCGGCAATCTCGGGCGCGACGCGGAACTGCGGAGAACTCCCGGCGGCACGACGCTGGCCGATTTCTCGATCGCGACGAACGAGCGCTGGACGGACAAGAACGGCACGCAACAGGAGCACACCCAGTGGTTCCGCGTCACGCTCTGGGGAAGGCAGGCGGAGGCGCTCGCGCCGTACCTGACCAAGGGGAAGCAGGTCTACGTCGACGGCACGCTCCGGGCCCGCGAGTACACCGACCGCGACGGCAACCGGCGGACGAGCCTGGACGTGCGCGCGGACACGATCACGCTGCTCGGCCGGGCCGGGGAGGCTCCGGTGGTCCCCGAGGAACTCCAGCAGGACGACGGCGAACAGACCGACGCCGACATCCCGTTCTGATCCGGCGCGTTTGCCGGCCCGGGACGGGGGCGGTATAACCGCTCGAGCCGCGCGCGATGCGGGAAGGACCGCCCCGCGGCGACGAGAGACGCGTGGGAACGTTCGGGTTCGGCGGCCGTCTTGCGGTCGCGGCCGGCCTGCTGCTGGCCGCCGCGCCGGCGCCCGGTTACGAGAACGAGAAACCGACGCTCCCGGCCGACGGTCAGGTGGTCGGCTCCAAGTTCGAGTTCTACATCGCGGCGGACGGGAAACCCGGTGTCGAGGAGTTCTACCGCGTCGAGGTGGCGACCGAGGACGAGTTCAAGCCGGAGCAGGTCGTCCTCACCATCGACATGCGTGACAACCGGAGGGGATGGGTCCTGGGGACCTCGTACGGCCTGAAGGACGTGCCCGAGGAGTACCGTCCGGTCAACTACGAGGGCATTCACTACAGGGTCTTCAACCGGCTGAAATCGGGCGAGTACTACTGGCGCGCGCTCAAGGCCCTCGGCGGGGGGGAATGGACCCCGCTGGGACGTCCGATGAGATTCCGGGTCGACCGAACCCCGCCCGGCCCGGTGGAGGAAATGCGGCTCGCGCGACGGAAGGACGGCGCGATCGCGATCTCGTGGGCTCCCGTGGTGTCCGATGCCGAGGGAGAACCGGAGCTGGTGGCGGGCTACCGGGTGTACCGCTACGCGAAGCTGCTCAAGAGGTATCCGCCCTCCACGCGGTTCCTCCTGGCCGAGACCGATCGGCTCGAGGTGGTCGTCCCCGCGGATGCGGTCGAGGGCGAGCGGATCGTCTTCTTCCGCGTCCAAGCCGTGGACGAGGTCGGCAACGAACTGAACCGGCCGCTGCCGGCGCCGATGGGCAGCTTCGAAGCGAAGTTCCATCCGCCGGACGCGGACCTGCTGACCAACCCGGAATACCTCAAGAGGTTGTCGGAGGAAGCCGGGACCGGCGACGACCACTGAGCCCGCCGGTTCACTCGAGCCGAGCGAGCGCGTCTCGCGCCTCGTCGGCGGCGGCGGAGTTGCCGTACAAGTCGATGATCCTCTGGTACGCCTCCCGCGCGCCGTCGGTGTCGCCCGCCGCCTCGCGCGCGCGGGCCAGACCGGCGAGCGCGAGATCGCGGGGGTAGATCTCCCGCTCGGCGTCGGCGAGGCGCTGCCAGACCGTCACCGCCTCCTCGTGCCGTCCCGCCCCCTCGAGCGCCAGGGCGTATGCGGCCTGGATCGGGCCTCCCAGCGTCGGATCGTCCTTCCACTCCGCATAGGCCGCCTCGAGGTCCTCCAGGGCGCCGTCGTCCCCCGCCTGCAGGCGGGCGATGCCCCGGAGGGCGCGGGCCAGGCGGGCGGGCGGCGCGCTCCCCTCGGCCGCTTCCGCGAGGCGAGCCACCGCGGCGCGGGCGCGGGCGGCGGGGTCCGCGAAGCTCGGCCGGTACGGATCGGCGGGACGCGCCTCGTCCGGGGAGGCGAGCGGGGCGGTGATGGCGGCGAGACCCTGGGAGACCCACTCCGCGGTGCGGGCCCGGCGGGCGGCGCTCATGCTCCAGTAGCCCCACGCGCCCAACACCACCACCACGACGACCGCGGCTCCGACGAGGAACGGCTGCGGGTTCGCGCCGACCCGTTCGACCAGCTGCATCGTCCGCTCGACGAACTCGTCGTGCTTCATCTGGTGGCGCTCGGTTCGATCCATGAGGTCCTCCCCGTTCGAGGGCTGGTGGTAGGCCCGGCAGGACTTGAACCTGCGACCTTCGGTTTAGGAAACCGCTGCTCTATCCGACTGAGCTACGGGCCCTCCGGCCGTGCAGGTTAGGCCGTCGGCGAGCGCGCGACAAGTCGCGCCCGGCCGGCGGTCTCAGTATCTCAAGAGGCTCACCACCGGGCCGTCCTCGAGGCGGGAGCGGCCGGCGAGCGCCTCGAGCTCGATCAGGAAGAGCAGGCCGGCGACCTCTCCGCCCGCCCGGCGGACCAGCCGGCACGCCGCGGCGGCGGTCCCGCCGGTCGCCAGCAGATCGTCGACGATCAGCACGCGCCGGCCGGGGCCCACGGCATCGGCGTGCATTTCGAGGCGGCCTTCCCCGTACTCCAGCGAGTAGCTCTCCTGAAGGGTCCGGGAGGGCAGCTTCCCCGGCTTCCGGATCGGGACGAACCCGGTGCCCAGCTGCCTGGCCAGCGGCGCCCCGAGGATGAATCCACGCGACTCGATCCCGGCGACCAGGTCGGGCGAGAGCGCCTCCGCCTCCCGGGCCAGCCGCTCGAGGGCGGCGCCGAACGCCGCCGGGTCGGCCAGGAGCGGCGTGATGTCGCGGAACAGGATCCCGGGCTTCGGGAAGTCGGGGACGTCCCGCACGTAGCGCTTGAGGTCATCCACGCTCATCGACATCCTCCGGCGGAACCTCGTCGAGAACCTCGAAACCGCTGAGCCCGCGGGCGGGAGCTTCCTCTTCCTCGACGCGATCCACGCGGGCGAAGCGCGCGCCCCGCGACAGGTCGAAGGCGAACTCCGCCAGCCGCTCCGGCGTTCCTTCGGCGCGCACGATCAGGGACCCGCCCTCGCCCGGCGCGATCCACCCGGCGATACCGAGGGCCCGGGCACAGGTGCGCGCGAAGGTCCTGTAGCCGACCCCGCGGACCTTTCCGTAGACCCTGAACGTGCGGCCGGCGGTCACCGTCGGCCTCACAGGATCCGTTGCCCGACGAGGGAGGCCAGCAGCTCCACGCCGATGTTGCCCGTCCGGTTCCGTTCGTCCAGCATCGGGTTGATCTCGACGATGTCGGCCGAGCGCACGCGGCCGTCGTCGGCCAGGAGCTCCATGAGCAGGTGAGCTTCGCGGTAGGTCAGGCCGCCGGCCACGGCGGTCCCGACGCCCGGGGCCGTCATCGGGTCGAGGGAGTCCATGTCGAAGCTCACGTGGATCCGCCGGTGGTGGCTGAGCCGGACCAGGGCCTCGCGGGCGCAATCGGCCACTCCCCTCTCGTCGATCTCCCGCATCGTGTAGGCGCCGACGCCGAGCCGCTTGAGCAGCTCCCTCTCGCCGGGGTCGACGTCGCGCAGCCCGAACAGGATCACGTCGGCCGGACCGAGCTTCGCTCCCGCCCTCCCCACGTCGACGAGCTCCGCGAGGCCGTAGCCCAGCAGGGCCGCGAGGGGCATCCCGTGGATGTTGCCGGACGGGGAGCTCTCCGGGGTGTTGCAGTCGGCGTGGGCGTCGATCCAGAGGACTCCCGCGGGCTCCGCGTGCGTCACGCCGCCGATCGAACCGATCGCGATCGAGTGATCGCCCCCGAGGAACAGCGGGAACCGCCCCTCCTCCACCGCGCGCCGGGCGAGCCGGTAGACGCGCTCGCAGACTCCCCGGATCGCCGGCACGCAGGCCAACCCCCCCGCCTCCCTCACCGAACCGCGGACCGGCACCTCGACGTTGCCGGCGTCTTCGACCTCGTACCCGAGGCGGGAAAGCCGTGCCTGCAGGCCCGCGTAGCGGAGGGCGCTGGGGCCCATGTCCACGCCCCGCAGAGCCTGTCCCAGGTCCTGGGGGACGCCGATCAGCCGGATGTGAGAGGCCATCGCGCTGCTCCCCGTCCCGGGTCCCGGGCCGTCCTGGTCGTTCGGCGAGGGGGAAGGTTGGTCGGGGCGCCCGGATTTGAACCGGGGACCCCTTGCTCCCGAAGCAAGTGCGCTACCAGGCTGCGCTACGCCCCGACCGAGAGCGTGGGACCGCTGCGAACGAGGCAAACTAGCGGACGCGCGCCGCCCTGTCAACGCCCGCTCAGCGGAGGGCGTGCAGCGCCGCGAACCCGGCCGCTCCGAGGAGGAAGACGGCGAGCGTGACCCAGCCCAGGTGCCTGTCGACGAACGGCTTCACCGTCGGGCCGAACAGCCGCAGCAGCCCCGCCACCAGGAAGAACCGGCTGCTCCGCGATACGGCAGAAGCAAGCAGGAAGACGGGGAAATCGATCCGGGCGACGCCGCCGGCGATGGTGAAGACCTTGTAGGGAATCGGCGTGAATCCCGCGCCGAACACGATCCAGAAATCGTACCTGGCGTAAAGGGCGGCCACTCGCTGGTAGAGCTCGGGGGTGAATCCGGGAACGTAGCGGTAGAACAGTTCGGAGACCGCTTCCCACACGCCCCACCCGATGAGATATCCGGCCGCTCCGCCGGCGATCGACGCGAGCGAGCACACCAAGGCCGCCCGAAGCCAGACCTCGCGGCGCGCGAGCACGGCGGCAGCCAGCAGCACGTCGGGGGGCACGGGGAAGAAGCTGGCTTCGGCGAACGAAACCGCTCCGATGACGCCGATCCCGCTCTTCGAGGCGGCCCATTCGAGCAGCGCCCCGTAGGCCCGCCGCCACCACCGCGAACCCGCCGGTCCCCGACCGTCGACGTCGTGGGCCATTCGTTCCTCCGCGCCGCTCAACTCCGCCCGGGCGGCGTGGGGTAGCCGAACCTACCGATCAGCGGCACGAACGAGGCCGGCCCGTGATCCTCCTCCACGAAGCGCTTCCCCTGCCGCGTCACCACCAGCAGACGCTGGCGCCCGTCCCTCGCGATCGGCATGACCAACCGCGCGCCGTCCCGCAATTGCCGGAGGAGCGCGGGGGGGACCTCGGGCCCGCCGGCGGTGACCACGATCCCGTCGAACGGGGCTTCGGCGGCCCAGCCGTAGGTGCCGTCGAAGTTCTTCACGGTGACGCCCAGGAAGCCGAGTTCCCGGAGGCGGGCGGCGGCGGACCGGGCGAGTGCGGGCCGGCGCTCGAGCGAGAAGACCCGGAGGCCCATCGCAGCGAGGACGGCGGCCTGGTAGCCGCTTCCGGTTCCCACCTCGAGGACCTTGTCCCCGGCCGAGACCTGCAGCAGCTCCGCGAGCCGGCCCACCGTCCAGGGGTGGCTGATCGTCTGCCCCTCCCCGATCGGCAGGCGGGCGTCCTCGTAGGCCCTGGAGGCGAGCGCCTCGGGAACGAACCGCTCGCGGGGCACCGCGGCCAACGCGGCCAGCACCCGCGGGTCCCGCAGACCCTGGCGCCGCAGCCTCGCGACCATCGCTCGCCGGTGCTCCGCCGCTGCCGCGACGCGCTTCACGGGCCCTCCTGCGGAAGGCCCCAGCCCTCGACGACCGGGATGGCCCGGTGGTGCGTGAGGTCGGAGTGGAGGGGGGTGACCGACACGTAGCCGTCGGCCACCGCCGTGTGATCCGCCTTCGGGTCCGGCTCCCATTCGGACGGCGCGAGGCCGATCCAGTAGTACTCCCGGCCCTTCGGGTCACGGCGGGCGATCAGGCCCTTCCGATACCGGCGCCTTCCCTGCCGCGTCACGCGGAAACCGCGGGCTCCCGGCGGCACGTTGACGTTCAGGAAACCGTCCCGGGGGAGGCCGCCGTCCAGCAGCCGTTCCGCCAGATCGAGGGCGATGCGCGCCGCCTCGCGGTACAGCTCCTCTCCCGCCTCGGGATCGGTCGAGACGGCCAGGCCCTGGGCGCCGAGGATCCGGCCCTCGAGCGCTCCGGCCACCGTCCCCGAGTAGGTGACGTCGTCGCCGAGGTTGTAGCCGCGGTTGATCCCGGAGACGACGAGATGCGGCGGCTCCTCGAGGACTTCGTGAAAGGCGAGGTTCACGCAGTCGGTGGGCGTTCCTTCGACCGCGTACCAGCGCTCGGACAGGCGCTCGACCCGAAGGGGGCTGCGGATCGTCAGCGCATGGGACGCGCCCGACTGTTCCCGGTCGGGAGCGACCACCACCACCCGGTCGTACCGGGATTCGAACGCCTCGGCGAGGACGCGGAGCCCGGCAGCCCGGATCCCGTCGTCGTTCGTCAGCAGCACCGTCGCGTCACGCCCCGCCATCGCTCCGTCCGCCGGGCGAAGGGTAGAAGCCCCGGCCCGGGCGGTCAATGGCGGCCGCACCGCCTGGGATCAGCGCGCCTTCGCCTTGAGCAGGATGGTCACTCGCCGGTTGAGCCGGCGTCCCTCGGGCGTGTCGTTGGGGGCCACCGGATGCCGCTCGCCGTATCCCACGGCCACGGTGCGGGCCGGATCGATGCCGAGGGTGATGAGCTGGTTCCGGACGGCTTCCGCCCGCCGCTCCGAGAGCCGCTGGTTGTACTCCTCGCTGCCGGTGGCGTCGGTGTGCCCCTGGATCACGACGGCCGTCTTGTCGAACTCGCGCAGGACCGCGGCGACCTCGTCGAGGATGTTCAGGGCCGACTCGCTCAAGGCGGCCGAGTCGAAGTCGAACAGCAAGTCGGAGTCGAAGCGGACGAGGAGAACGTCGTCCTCGACCCGTTCCACGGTCGTGCCCGGAATCTGCGCCAGGCGCTCCTCCTGGGCATCCATGTAGGATCCGATTCCGGCCCCGATGCCCGCCCCGATGGCCGCTCCGAGGAGGATCTCGTCCGCCTTCCGCTTGCCGAGCAGGATCGCCGCCGCCGCGCCCGAGGCGGCGCCGATCCCGGCGCCCTTGGCCGTCTTGTCCCGCCTGGTCAAGCGCTCTCCGGCGCCCTCGAGTGACGCGCACGAGGCGAGAAGGGCCGCGCCGGCTGCCGCCGCCGCGAGCCGAACGACCATTCCCCGGGGAGCGAACACCGCCGCACCTCCTCGGCGGGTCCCGCGGATGCCGGGCCCGCCGCGTCTCCACCCGCGCAGGATAGCATCCTCCCGCCGGCCGGCCCCGCGGCCCGGCCGGCCGGGAAATCGGAGCGGAAGGTGGGAGGCGGATCGCTGCGATCGCGTCCGAAAGACCTCCGGGAGTGGGCGGCGCGCTGGCTGTTCAGCCCGCTGGACGGCGCGAGGTTCGGCGATTTCGCCCGGGTGCTGCTGCAGAACCGGCTCCGCGTTCACCCGCTCTACCTGCCGCGGCTCGCGCTGACGGTGCTGTCGTCCATGTGGACATCGGCGCGTGCGCGGCGGGAGGAGCGCGTGTGGGCCGGTCGCTTGGCGCGGGTCCGGGTCGAGCGCCCCCTCTTCGTGCTCGGCCACTACCGGTCGGGAACGACGCTGCTGCAAGGGCTGCTCGCGGCCGATCCCCGGTTCGCCTATCCGAGCTACTTCGAGGCCAGCTTCCCCTGGACCTTCCTCACCGCCCCGCGCAGCACGTGGGAACGCTTCCGCAGGCTGACGCCACCGCGGCGGCCGCACGACGACGTCGAGGTCCGCCTGGACGCCCCGTGCGAAGACGAGATCGCCCTCGCCTCGATGACCTTTCTCTCGCCGCACCTGTGCTGGCACTTTCCCGCCCGCGAGAAGGTCTACCGGCGGTACGTCACCTTCGAAAGAGCGCTGCCCGAGGAGCGGCGGCGATGGCAGGAGGCGGCACGCCTGTTCGCCGCGAAGCTGACCGCGCGGCACGGCCGGCCCCTGGTGTTCAAGTCACCCTGCCACACCGCCCGGATCCCTCTGATCCTGGAGGCGTTTCCCGACGCCCGCTTCGTCCACGTGCACCGGCACCCCTTCGATGTCCTCCGCTCCACGCTGCACATGGAGCGGATGGTCCCGCCCCTGATGCGCTATCAGCGCCCCCGGGAGGACGAGGCGGCGCTCGAGGACCGGGTGCTCTGGCGCTACCGCGAGATCTACGGGGCGTACCTGCGCCACCGGGCGTCGATCCCCGCCGGTCGCCTCTGCGAGATCACCTACCGGGAGCTGGTCTCCGATCCCCTCGGCGCGCTGGAACGGATCTACCGGGAGCTGGAACTCCCCGGCTTCGGTCCCGCCAGGAACCCCGTCGCCCGGTTCCTCGAGAGGGCCCGCAACTACCGCCCCACGGCTCACGCCGAGCTCCGGCCGGAGTTCAGGCGGCGGGCCGCGCGGGAACTCGCCTTCGCCTTCGAGACCTTCGGCTACCGGCCGTGATGGCCGCCGCCGCGCACGGGACGCCGGTGAGGATCTGGTCGGGGCGGCCGGATTTGAACCGGCGACCACTCGCACCCCAAGCGAGTGCGCTACCAGGCTGCGCCACGCCCCGACGCCGCGGGCGGGAACACTCTCCGCCCGCGAAGCGCGCGGATTCTAGCACCGACGGCCGGCGGCGTCGCCCGGCGCCGGGTCGGCGTCGCCCGAAGGGAACAGCGGAGGTTGTCCGCCCTCCCGGGCGGTCTCCTCTCCCTCCGCGGGGCCGAGGAGCCCCGCCGCGAGCGCCTCGATCTCCTCCAGCTCGCGGCAGGCGGCCTCCAGCTCCCGCTCGAACGCCGAGACCCGGGCCTCCCGCTGCCTGGCGGCCTCACGGGCCTGCTCGAGTTCGCGCTCCAGGCGGCGGACCTCCTCGGCGAGCCGCCGCCTCGCGGCCACCGCCTCGCGGAGCTGCCGTTCGAGGTCGGCCTGCGCGGAGAGCTGGCGTTCCAGGTCGCGGATCCTCGCGCGGGCCTCGGCCAGGTCCTCGGCCGCCGGCGTCGCTTCCTTCCCCGCGGGAGGCCTCTCCGCCCCCAGGGGATACCGGCGCGCGATGTGCTCGCGCGCCTGCGCGATCGTTCCCTTCTCCACCTCGATGACCCGGTGAATCTCCGCCGCGATCTCACGCTCGAGCGGGCCGTACAGCCGCTTGCGTCCGACGCGCTCCCCGAGCTGCGGAATCTCGCCCTCCCAGAACTTGAGGACGTAGGGCTGGATCCGGAGCTCCTGGCACACCTGCGATGGCCGCATCGTCGCCCGGCCGTGCGCTTCGTTCTTCACGGTCGCCTCGTCCTCCGGGCGCGATTCTACCCCGGCGGACCTCCGCGGCCCGCCGGTTCAGCTCCGGCCCCGGTCGCCGAGACCGCGCGCCGCCGGCGACCGTCTGTCGCGGCTCACCGCTCCGAGGACGCCGGCGAAGCCGCGGGCGAGCTCCCGGCGGATCTCCGCGCCGGTCGCGTGGCGGGTGCGGGCCGCGGCGACGAGACGGGTCGCCTCCCCGGCGTCCGCCGCCCGGAGCACGGCACGGATGGCGGGTACCGCACCGGAGGTGCAGGAGAAGACACGGAGCCCCAGCCCCAGGAGCGTCAGCGCACCGAGCGGGTCGGACGCCATCTCGCCACACAGGCTCACCGGTTTCGACCGCCGCTTTCCGGCCTCGACCGTCCGGGCGACGAGGTCGAGCACGGCCGGATGCCACGGATCGCCCAGCGGGGCCACTTCGCGGTCCCCCCGATCGACGGCGAGGGTGTACTGCACGAGGTCGTTCGTGCCGATCGACAGGAAGTCGGACTCCTCGGCGAGGCGGTCCGCGACGAGAGCGGCCCCGGGGAGCTCGACCATGGGGCCGAGGGGAACCGGGCGGGAGGCGAACCCCTCGCGTTCGAGCTCCGCCGCGACGCTGCAGACGAACCGGCGCACCTCGCGCCATTCCTCGAGGCTGGAGATCATCGGGAACACGATCTCCACGTTGGGAAACCGCCAGGCCACCCGGAGCATGGCCCGCAGTTGGGTGCGAAAGATCTCCGGGTGGCGGAGGCAGTACCGCACCGCCCGCAGGCCGAGCACCGGGTTGGCGCGCCCGTCCTCGCGATGGAGGACCTGGTGGAAGTACTTCTCGCCGCCCAGGTCGAGCGTCCGCAGCGCCACCGGTCTCCCCTGCGCCGCCTCGGCGATGCGCCGGTAGGCCGCCTCTTGCTCCTCTTCGCCGGGCAGCCGTGGTGCCGCCGCGAGGTAGAGGAACTCCGAGCGGTACAGGCCGATCCCGTCGGCACCGCTGCGGCGCACGGCCGCCATCTCCTCGGGGAACTCGATGTTCGCCGCGACCCGGAACGGAACGCCGTCGCGGGTCGCGCAGGGCCCCGGCTCCCCCCGCTCCGCCTCGGCGGCGGGAGGCGCAGCGGAAGCCGTCCGGTACCGCGCGAGCGTGATTTCGTCGGGCCCGAGCAGCACCTCCCCTCGGGCCGCGTCGACGACGACCCACTCGCCGTCGCGGGCGATCTCCGTCACGTCACGGGCGCCGACGAGGGCGGGAATCTCCAGCGCATTGGCAATGATGGCGGTGTGCGATGTCTGGCCGCCGGCTTCCGTGACGAAGCCGACGATCCTCGGTTGCTGGAGCCAGGCGGCGTCGGACGGGGTGAGCCGGGATGCGATGATGATCGTGTCCTCGTCCAGCTTGAGATCGCGCCCCCGGGGGTCGTCCTGCCCGGCGAAGATGCGCTGCAACCGCTCGTGGACGTCCGCCAGATCGCCCCCGCGCTCGCGGAGGTAGGCGTCCTCGACGCTCTCGAACGCGCGAAGCAACCGCCGCACGCCCGCTGCAAGGGCCCACTCCGCGTTCATCCGCTGCTCGCGGATGCGCCGCATGGTCTCGCGCGCCAGTTTCCGGTCGCCGAGAATCATCAGGTGGGCGTCGAAGATCGCCGCGTACCGCTCGCCCAGGCGCGCCAGCGTCTTGTCACGCAGCGCTTCGATCTCGCGCCGGGCCTTGCGACGCGCCCGGTGGAACCTCCGGATCTCCCGGGGAACGTGGATCGGCTCGATGCGGTAGCGCGGAACGTCGATCTGCCAGCTGTCGAGGACGAGTGCCCGCCCCACGGCGACGCCCGCCGAGGCGACCACCCCCCGCACGATGCGCGGGCCGCCGGCGTTCGGGTCGCCGGGACGCCGATCCCCCATCACGGAGCGGCTTCCCCGAAGCCGGAGGCGATCAGCTCCGCCAGCACGGCCACCGCCGCCTCGGCGTCCGGCCCCTCCGCGACGAGCCGCAGGCGGGATCCCCGGGCTGCGGCGAGGGTCAGCAGCCCGAGAATCGACTTGCCGTCCGCCGCCTCCCCCTCCCGCCGCAGCTCGATGCGCGATTCGAACCGGCTCGCTTCGTCGACGAATCGAGCCGCGGCCCGGGCGTGGAGGCCCAGCCGGTTGACGATCTCGACGTCGCGCTCCGCTCTCACCGGCCGTCTTCCTCCGCGGCGAGGATCTCCCCCGCGACGGTGATGTGAGAGCGGCCCTTTTCCGCGATCAACCGTGCCGCTTCGGCGAGACCGACACCGGGAGGAAGGTTGTTGAACTTGATCAGCATCGGGAGGTTCACCCCGGTGACGACCTCCACCCGGCCCGGTTCGAGGAAGGCCATGGCGACGTTGGCGGGAGTTCCTCCG
Organism: Acidobacteriota bacterium; assembly: GCA_003696075.1. Lineage (NCBI taxonomy): Bacteria > Pseudomonadati > Acidobacteriota > Acidobacteriota bacterium. The sequence continues at coordinate 29,148 of RFHH01000137.1, read as the reverse complement.
AGCATGTCCGTCACCACGATCACACCTTGGCCCTCATCGAGCTCGCCGATCGCCCGCTCGATCCGCCGGCTGGCCTCCTTCACGTCGTCGTCCCAGGCGAGGCTCACCGACATCATCGGCGCCGGGTCCCGGACGATCCGGCGTGCGGCAGCCACGAGCTCGTCGGCCAGACCTCCGTGCGTCACCGCCAGCAATCCGATCACGAGGTTCTCCTCTCCCGCTCCACGTCCCGGTGGGTCACCGCGCAGTCGTATCCTTCCCGGCGGAGGAAGGCGGCGATCCGCTCGGCGGCCGCAACCGACCGGTGCTGGCCCCCGGTGCAGCCCACGGCGATCGTGACCACGCTCTTGCCCTCCTCGACGAATCTCGGCATCACGAACGCCAGCAGCGCCTCCACCCGCTCGAGGAAGCCGCGGTACACGGGTTGACTCTCGAGGAATTCGACCACCGGCCGGTCCGACCCGGTGAGCGGTTTCAGGGCCGGCCGGAAGTAGGGGTTCGGTACGAATCGGACGTCGAAGACCATGTCGGCGTCCCGTGGCAGGCCGTGCTTGAAACCGAAAGACACGACATGGCACCGGAGGGCCGAGGAAGCGGCCGGGCCGGCCATCTCCGTCCGGATGAGGCGCCGCAGGTCGTGGGGCGAGAGGTCGTCCGTCACGATGATCCGATCGGCGAGGGCCCGCACCGGAGCCAGCAGCTCGACCTCCCGCCGGATCGCCTCGGCGACGCGGGCCGGCTCGTTCTGGGCGAGCGGGTGCGGGCGGCGCGATTCGGAGAAACGGCGCACCAGCACGTCTTCCGCCGCCTCGAGGAAGATCACGGTCAGCGACACGTCGGGACGATCCCGCAGCTCCTGGACCAGCGCGGGCAGGGAAACCAGGTGTTCGCGCTCGCGCGCGTCGGCGACGAACGCGGCCCGCGGCTCTTCGTCGCCTCCCCGCTCGAGCAGTTCGATGAAGGGGGGGATCAAGGCGACGGGCAGATTGTCGACGGTGAAGTAGCCCAGGTCCTCGAGGCTCTTCATGGCGAGCGTCTTGCCGGAGCCCGACAGACCGCTGACCAGAACCAGCCGCTTCATCGGTCGCCGTCCCGCCGCAGCCGCGCCTCGAGCTCATCCGCCAGCCGCGAACCCGTGTCACGCCCTCGCTGGCGGAGCAGCTCCTGGCGTGCGGCGACTTCGAGAAGCACCGCCACGTTGCGGCCCGGCGCCACCGGTAGCCGGGCCAGGGGGATCTCCACCCCGAGAACCTCCCAGCGCCGCGTCCCCCGGCTCAACCGGCCACCCTCGGGCGCCGCCGCCAGCGGCACGAGTTCGACCGCGAGATCGACGCGCTTGCTGTCGCGCACCGCGGCGGCCCCGAACAGCTCGCGCGCATTCACGATCCCGAGCCCCCGGACCTCGATGTGGTAGCGGCTCAGTTCGGGGGCCTCCCCCACGAGTTCCCCTTCGATGAGGCGGATGTCGACGGCGTCGTCCGCGACGAGCCGGTGGCCGCGCGAGATCAGCTCGAGAGCGCATTCGCTCTTGCCGATGCCCGATTCGCCCAGAAGCACGACGCCGAGGCCGTGCAGATCCATCAGGACGCCGTGAATCCGGACCCGGGGGGCGAGGGCCCGGACCAGGAACCGCTCCAGCACGAGGAGGGCGCGCGAAGCGGGCGTGTCCGTGGTGACGAGGACGATCCCCGCCTCGGAGGCGGCCCGGTCGAGACCCGGGGGCACGGCCACCGCGTCGGCCAGCACGATCAGCGGCGGCCGGGCGGCGCAGAGGCGTCGGACCCGCTCCGGTCCCGCGGCCCGGTCGCCGAGGAGGTCGATCTCCTCGCGCCCGCACACGAACACCCGGTCGGAAGCCAGGGGCGCCTCCGCCCGGAGGCCGTCCGCCGGGCGCAGCGGGCGGGCGTGCCGGATCGCGCGCCCTCGCACCACTTCGTCACGAACCGCGAGGTTCCGCAAGTGCGCGCGCAACTCCAGCGGGAGCACGCCCGCGCGCACGTCCTCTCGTGTCGGCTCCGGCGACCGCAACGTTGGCCTCTGGGATCTTTTGGCGCGAGTTTAATAGCCGAATTGGAGCGGTTATAGTAAACTTAAACCTTACAATTTGTCAAGTTTCGCGCAGCCGCTACCGCCCTGGGTCTCGGACGGGCGCCGCTGCGGGCGGCGCCGTGTTGGGGGAACCCACTGATGGACAAGAAGGTGGTTCATGTCGTCGGAACCGGCACGATCGGGGAGCCGCTCATCGGACTGTTGTGCGACTTCAAGGAACCGCTCGGGATCGACGAGGTGACGTTCCACAAGAGGACGCCCTCGCTGACCGATCGCTCCAAGGTCCGCGCCCTGATCGCCCGCGGCGCACGGTTCGTCACCGATTCGAAGTCGTTCGACGGCTTCCGGGAGATCGGCCTGGAGCCGGAGCTCGAGACCCATGAAGCGCTCGACAGGGCCTCCGTGGTCATCGACTGCACGCCCTCCGGCGTCGGCAGAAAGAACAAGGTCGAGTACTACGAGCGCTTCAAGCACAACACTCTCGGGTTCCTCGCCCAGGGAAGCGAGTTCGGCTTCGGCAAGCCGTATGCGAGGGGCCTGAACGACACGGCCCTGGTGCCGGGGGAAGACCGGTTCATCCAGATCGTGTCCTGCAACACGCACAACATCGCGGTGCTGTGTCACGCGGTGGCGCTCGCTGACGGCGGTCCGGACAACTTCGTCCGCGGCAAGTTCGTCTGCATCCGGCGGGCGAACGACATCAGCCAGGAGGGCTCGTTCATCCCCGCTCCCGAGGTGGGGTCCCACAAGGACGAACGGTTCGGCACGCACCATGCCCGCGACGCGTGGCATCTGTTCAACACCCTCGGCTACGACCTCGACCTGTTCAGCTCGGCGCTGAAGATCAACTCGCAGTACATGCACGCCCTTTGGTTCTCCATCACGGTTCGCAACAAGACGTCGGTCGACGACGTGATCGCCCGCATGGAGGCGAACGACCGCATCGCGCTGACCCACAAGAAGACGGCCAACCTCGTCTTTTCGTTCGGGCGGGACCACGGTCACTACGGCAGGATCCTCAACCAGGCGGTCGTGGTGCGGAAGTCGCTGACCGTGAAGCAGAACGAGGACGGCTACGAGGTGGTCGGCTTCTCCTTCACGCCGCAGGACGGGAACAGCCTCCTGTCCTCCGTGGCGGCGGCCTGCTGGTTGCTGGATCCGGAGACCTACGACCGGCGGGTGCAGTGCCTGGCGAAGTACTTCTTCGACGAGGTGTGACGAGGTTCGGCCGTGCGGGGAGCGGGTGGCGGCCCGCGCGCCCGTCTCCCCGCGCGCGCCGGACATTCCGGCAGCGTCACGTTGGCACCGGCGCGTCGACCGGGAGAGCCCCGCCGGCCGGGCCGACCCGAGACGGGGCGGGATGGCCTCGATCGGTGATGTGTGGCGGTTCGTCCGGCGTCCGCGCCGCGGCTCCCGGCGGGCCGCGGTTTCCGGAGCGTCAGGCCTTCCGGAAGACGAGCGTCGCGTTCGTTCCGCCGAAGCCGAACGAGTTCGACAGCGCAGCCCGGATCTCCGCTTTCCGCCCGCGACCCGGGACGAACCGGTCGGCAGCCAGGCCGATCTCGCCGCCCTCGGCGAGCGGGCGGGCGATCTCCGGATCGAGCTCCTCGAGGTTCGCGGTCGGGGGGGCGGTGTCCCGGGCGACCGCCAGCACCGTGATCACCGCCTCCAGCCCCCCCGCGGCCCCGAGGAGGTGTCCCGTCATCGATTTCGTCGACGAGACGAGAAGCCTGTCGGCGTGCGAGCCGAACACCCGGCGCACGGCCCGCGCCTCGATCGCGTCCCCGACGGGGGTCGAGGTTCCGTGCGCATTGATGTAGTCGATCTCCTCCGGCCGGATCCCCGCGTCACGGAGGGCCGCCTCCATCACCCGCACCATTCCCATCCCGTCGGGTGGCGGCGCCGAGATGTGGTAGGCGTCTCCACTCATCCCGAACCCGGCGAGTTCGGCGAGCGGCTCGGCGCCCCGCCGGCGGGCGTGCTCCTCCGATTCGAGGAGGAGCAGGCCGCATCCCTCCCCCATCACGAATCCATCGCGCCCGGCGTCGAACGGCCGCGAGGCGCGGGACGGCTCTTCGTTGCGGGTGGACAGGGCGCGCATCGCGCAGAACCCGCCTACGGCCAGCGGGGAGATGACCGCCTCCGTTCCCCCGGCGATCATCAGGTCGGCGTCGCCGTGGCGGATGTAGCGGAAAGCGTCCCCGATCGCGTGGTTGCCGGATGCGCAGGCGGTGACGGTGGCCGAGTTCGGTCCCTTGAGCCCGAAGAGGATCGACACCATCCCGGCGGCGAGGTTGATGATCATGCCGGGTATGAGAAAAGGCGAGAGCCGGCGGGGCCCTCGTTCCAGCAGGATCCGGTGTTGCCGCTCGAGAAGCTCCAAGCCGCCGATCCCGGACCCGATGACGACGCCCGCCCGTTCGGGATCGAAAGACCCCTCCTCCAGGCGGGCGTTCTCGAAAAGCATGCGGGCGCAGGCGACGGCGAACTGCGTGAACCGGTCGGTCTTCTTGACGTCCCGCCGATCGAGGAACCGCTCCGGGTCGAACCCCCGCACCTCACCGGCGATCCGGCAGGGGAAGTCGGAGGCGTCGAACCGCGTGATCGGCCCGATCCCCGACCGGCCCTCGACGAGGCCCTGCCAGGTCTCCTCGGCGTCGAGTCCCAGCGGGCTGACCGCGGCGACTCCCGTGACGAGCACTCTGCGCTCGGGCGCGCTCACGCCGTCGCCCCGCGTCCGCCGTCAGCTCTTCACGTGTTCCGCGATGAACTTCACCGCATCGCCGACGGTCCGGATCTTCTCCGCGTCCTCGTCGGAGATCTCGATTCCGAATTCCTCTTCGAGCGCCATGACGAGTTCGACCGTTTCCAGGGAATCGGCCCCGAGGTCGTCGGTGAACGACTTTTCGTCGGTGACGGCGCTCGGCTCGAGCTTGAAGTTCTTCGCGATCGTGTCGACGACCTTGGCACGAATCTCTTCGGTACTGACCATCGATTCGCTCTCCCCGCGGGATGTCCTCCCGCTCACATGTCCATACCGCCGTTGACGTCCAGCACCTCGCCGGTGATGTAGCCCGCCAGATCCGACAGCAGGAAACACACCGCCGCCGCGACGTCCTCCGGCTGGCCCAGCCGGCCCAGCGGCACCAGCCGGAGCAGGTTGTCTCGCGCCGATTCGGGCAGCGCGCGCGTCATGTCCGTGTCCACGTACCCGGGAGCCACGGCGTTGACCGTGATCCCCCGCGATCCGAGTTCGCGCGCGAGGGAACGCACGAACCCGTGCAGGCCCGCCTTCGACGCCGCGTAGTTGGCCTGTCCCGGATTCCCCATGCGGGCCACCACGCTCGAAACCACCACGATCCGTCCACGGCGGGCCCGGATCATACCCGGGAGCACCGCCTTTGTCACCAGATAGGCACCGGTGAGGTTCGCGGTGAGGACCTCCTGCCATTGGTCGAGAGACATGCGCATCAAGAGTCCGTCGCGGGTCATCCCCGCGTTGTGGACCAGCAGGGAAACCGGCCGGGATTCCTTCGTCCGGCGGGCGAACTCGGCGAGCACGGCAGCCGCTCCGGCGGAATCGCTCAGGTCGAGGCCGAGCCCCTCCGCCCGGCCGGCGCCGCTCGCCGCGGACCCTGTCACGTTGAGCTCGTCGGCGGCGGCCGCGGCGCGCTCGGAGGTCCGCGCCGTCACGGTCACGTGGGCTCCCGATGCGAGCAACTGGCTCGCGATCGCCCGGCCGATGCCGCGGGAACCGCCGGTCACCAGCGCGTGGTGGCCGGCGATGCCGGGCCATCGAAGGCTCTGCATGTCAACCCTCCTCCCTTCCCGCCAGGGCTTCGACCGCCTCCCGCATGCTCTCGGCGGAACCGGCCGGGCGGACCGCGAAGGGCGCCCCCGCGCGCCGCGCCAGCCCCGCCAGGACGCGGCCCGGGCCGAGTTCCAGTGCCTCGGTCACCCGGAGCTCCGAACCGAGGGTCCGGAGGACGTCGACCCACCGCACCGGCGCGACGACCTGGCGCACGAGACGGTCGCGCGCCTGCGCGCCGGTCGTCACCGGGCGGGCGTCCACGTTCGCCACCACCGGGAACCGCGGTTCCCGGAACTCGATCCCGTCGAAAAAGCGCGCCAAGCGTTCGGCCGCCGGGGCCATCAGGGGGCAGTGGAAGGGGGCGCTGACCGCGAGCGGGACGACCCGCTTCGCTCCGCGCCCGCGCGCCGCCGGTCCGAGGCGCTCCACGGCCGCGGCGTGGCCGGCGACGACGATCTGGTCCGGCGCGTTGATGTTGGCCGGCACGAGGACCTCCCCCTCCCGCGCCGTTTCGGCGCAGAGGGCCGCGACCGCATCCGGCTCGAGACCGATCACGGCCGCCATCGCGCCTTCCCCGACCGGCACCGCCTCCTGCATCGCCTCGCCACGCAGCCGGACGGCTCGCACGGCGTCTTCGAAGGCGAGCACGCCGGCGGCCACGAGCGCCGTGTACTCCCCGAGGCTGTGGCCCGCCGCGGCGGCGGGTAGCGGGACGCGCCCTTCGAGCACCCGCCAGCAGGCCACCCCGACGGTCAGCAGGGCCGGCTGGGTGTTTCGGGTCAGCCGCAGCCGCTCCTCGGGCCCCTCGAAGCAAAGCCGGGAGAGAGGCTCCCCCAGCGCGTCGTCGGCGGCGGCGAACACGGCTTCCGCTTCCGGCCATGCATCCACGAGGTCCCGGCCCATTCCGACACGCTGGCTTCCCTGGCCGGGAAAGAGCGCCGCCCACGCTGGAAGCGCTTCCGCGCCGCTCATGCCGTCGCTCCGAGTCGCTGCTCCGCCTCGTGCAAGGCTTCGATGTCCGCGGCGATTTTCTGCACCATCTCGAGCCGGGCCGCCGTCTCGGCGACCTTCAGAGCGTTGCGAATCGCTTTGGCCCGCGACCGGCCGTGGGCGACCACCGCGACGCCGTTGAGGCCGAGGAGCGGCACGCCCCCGTACTCGGCGTAGTCCAGCTTCCGCATGAGCACGCGGAACACCGGCTTGAGCGCCAGCGCGCCCAGCCGGCGCAGCGGCCCCCGGGCGATCTCGTCGCGCAGCTCGTTCACGATCGACTCCGCGATCCCCTCGGAGACCTTCAGGACCACGTTTCCCACGAAGCCGTCGCACAGTACGACGTCGGTGCGCCGGGAGAAGATGGAGTTGCCCTCCACGTTCCCGATGAAGTTGATCTTGGTCGCCTTGAGGATGTGCTGGACCTTTCGGAGGACCTCGGTTCCCTTCGTGTCTTCCTCTCCGACGCTCAACAGGGCGACCCGCGGCCGTTCGATGCCGAAGACCCGCCGGGCGTAGTGGTGCCCCATGACCGCGAACTGGCGGAAGTGTTCCGGCCGGCAGTCGAGGTTCGCTCCCGCGTCGAGAAGGATCGCGTAACCTCCGCCTCGCTGCGGAAGGGGAGCCGGCAGTGCCGGGCGGTCGACGCCCTCCAGCAGTCCGCAGATCACCTTGCACACCGCCATCATCGCTCCGGTGTGCCCCGCGGAGACGAATCCCGCCGCGCGGCCATCCCGGAGCAGCCGCGCCCCCACATGGATGGAGGAGTCCCGCTTGGTGCGGATGCTGGTGATCTTCTCCCCCATCTCGATCACCTGCGAGGCGGGGACGATCTCCAGGCGGTCGCTCGGGCGGCCGCCGCAGCGGGCGAGGGCGGCCTCGAGCTCGTCCGGCCGGCCGACCACCAGCACGCGGTTCCCGGTGTCGCGCGCGTATTCGAGCGCCCCGCGCACGATCTCGTGCGGAGCGTGATCGCCGCCCATCCCGTCGACCGCCAGCGGTAGGGACATGCGTGCCGAGGGTGTCACCGGGATCGGTTCAGACGCTCTGGCCGGTGCTCAGGATCTCGCGGCCCTTGTAGTGGCCGCAGGCGGGGCAGACGCGGTGCGGGAGCTTCGGTTCGCCGCACCGGTCGCAGCGCGCCAGCGACGGGATGGGAAGGGCGTCGTGAGCGCGCCGCTTGTCGCGCCGTGCCTTCGAACTGCGACGCTTGGGATTCGCCATCGGTCAGTCTCCTCCGGAGCGGCGTCCGCTCCTCAGGGATTCGATCAGTTCCGCCAGCCGGGTGACCTCGCCCCCGCCCCGCCGTTCCGGAGCGCATCGGCAGGCTTCCCGGTTGAGATTCGCGCCGCAGCCGGAGCACAGCCCGCGGCAGCTCTCGTCGCACAGGGCGCGGAACGGAAGCGCCAGATCGACCTGTTCCCTGGCCACCGCCGTCAGATCGAGTTCCTCGCCTTCGAGGGGGTAGACGTCGGCCGCCTGGGGATCGTCCTCGGGGAGGATCCGGTACGGGTCGAAGGTGTCCTCCGCGTTGGGGATCAACAGCAGGTGGAAGTCCTCTTCCACCGGGCGCTCGAAGCTCTCGAGGCAGCGCACGCACACGAGAGTCACCACCGTGCTGATGTGCGCGTCGAGGTCGATGCCCCGGGAGGCGCGGGCCAGCCGGCCACTGAGCCGGACCGGACCGCAGACCACCTCTTGTCCGCCCTCCCAGCGGAAGGCGGCAACTTCCACACGCCGGTCCAGCCAGACCGGCCCACGGTCCAAGTCGCTGATATCCAACAGCATCGATGTCTCTCGGGGGGCGGGGATTATATCAGCCCCCCAGGCCCGGACCAAGAACCGGCTTCAGGCGCCGCTCTCCGACCGCAGGCGCTCGACGTGGCGGTAGATCCGCCGGAGGTACTCCTGGGTCTCCCGGTACGGCGGGACGCCCCCGTAGCGTTCCACCGCACCCTCCCCCGCGTTGTAGGCCGCCAGGGCCAGGTCCAGGTCCTCGTTGAAGCGGTCGAGCATCCGCCGGAGGTAGCGCGCCCCTGCCTCGATGTTGGCGGCGGCGTCGAAGGCATTGTCGAGCCCCATCTCGCGGGCGGTGCCCGGCATGATCTGCATGATGCCCTGGGCGCCCTTGTCGCTGAGCGCGAAGGGGTCGAGGTCCGACTCGACCAGCGCCACGGCCACGAGGAGTTCCGGGTCGAGGCGGTACCGCTCGGCGGCCCGCGCGATGGTCTCGGCGAACGGCCCCGCCTCGACGCGCCAGGGGGGCGGTGCCGGCCGGTCCCCGGAATTCGGGCGCGAGGGACCGCGGATCTCCGCGATCCGCGAGGCGGGAACCTGGAGGCGGTTGCCGCCGCCCAGGTCGAGCTCGACGACCGCGCCGGCACGGCGGGCGGCGAGAACCCTCATCGTCCGGGAGTCCTTGAAGACGACAAGGCGGCCGGATGCGGCCGCGGGGACCGCGGCCAAGGCGAGCGCCATCAGCGCTGCGATCAGGCGCGCGGCTGCGACGGCGAACGGATCGGCGGGAGAGTTCCTGAGCGTCATGTGCGGTTCGTCCCGGGCCCTCTCCTCCGGCTCCCGTCCGTATACCGCGGAAAGGCAGGCGAGTCCACCCCCTTGTCAGGTCCGGCCGAAGGCCCTTTCGAGCCGATCCAGTTCGATCCGGATCGAAATGGCCCGTCCGTGGGGGCAGTGAGCCGGGACCTCGCAGCAGCGCAGGCCTCGCAACAGGTAGTCCATCTTCTCCCGCGTCAGCGGCATACCCTTCTTCACCGCCGCATGGCAGGCGATGGTGGCCAGAAGCCGCGGCACGAGCTGCTCGGCCCCCACCCCGTCCCCGCGACCCAACGCGGCGAGGACTTCCCTCAACGGCCCCTCGACCGGACGGCTTCCGAGGATCTGCGGCGCCTCGCGGATCACCACCGTCCGGTCGCCGAACGGCTCGATCCGGAAGCCGATCCGCTGCAGCGTGCCGGCGTGGCGCTCGACCAGCTCCCCCTCCTCCGGTCCGAGCTCCACCGTCGGCGGAAAGAGAAGCACCTGGCGGGGCAGCGGGCCGGACGCGGCGTCGCGCAGCAGACGCTCGTACAGGAGCCGCTCGTGCGCGACGTGCTGGTCGACGACGAGAAGGCCTTCGGCGTCCTCGGCGACGATGTAGCAGTCGCGGAACTGGGCGAGGGCTCGGACCGAATCGGCCGGCGGCTCCGCCACGCCTGGCGGCTCCGGCGCCGCCGCCCTCGCGTCCCACAGCGTGGCTCCGCTCCCTGCGGGAGGAGCCGCCGGCCCGGTGGGGGATGCGGAGGGCGGCCCGAGCCGGGGCAGCGCGTCCGGCCGCGCGAGAACGCCGCGCAACGCCGCGACGACCGCACCCCTCACCCGCCTCGGTTCGGCGAAGCGAACCTCGGTCTTGGTCGGATGCACGTTGACGTCGACCTGTTCCGGCGGAATCTCGAGGTAGACCACCGCCACGGGGTACCGCCCGGAGGGGAGCGACGGGCCGAACGCGTCGCGAACGGCCCCGAGGAGCAGCGGATCGCGGACCGGCCGCCGGTTGACGAACAGATGCAAGCCGGCGCGCGTCGGCCGATGCACGTCGGCGGGAGCGGCGAAGACCTGCACGCGGAGGTCGCCGTCGGCGAGCCGGCCTTCGACGAGCCGGGCCGCCCAGCGGCTCCCGAGGACATCGCCGATCCGCTCTCTGATTCCCGCGGCCGGCGGGGCCACGAGCAACGGTTTGCCCGCATGTCGGACGCGGAAGCCGGTCTCGGGATGGGCCAGCGCCGATCGGGTGCAGACCCGCAGGCAGTGCTCGAGCTCGGTGCCGACGCTCTTGAGGAACTTGAGGCGCGCCGGCACGTTGGCGAACAGCCGCTCGACGGTCACCGTCGTGCCGCGGGCGCGCGCAGCCGGCTCGCGCCCGACGAGCCGTCCGTGGTCGAAGAGGACGCGACAGCCTTCCGAGCCCTCTCCGGGGCTGGTCACCAGTTCGACCCGGGCCACCGACGCGATGGCGGCGAGCGCCTCGCCCCGGAAGCCCAGCGAACGGATCGCCCCGAGGTCGTCCGGTGCGGCGATCTTGCTGGTGGCGTGCCGCTCGAAGGCGAGAAGGGCGTCGTCGGGGTCCATGCCGCAGCCGTCGTCGGCCACGCCGATGCGCGCGCGCCCTCCCTCGACGAGGTCCACTTCGATCCGGCGCGCTCCCGCGTCGAGAGCGTTGTCGAGCAGTTCCCGGACGACCGAGGCCGGCCGCTCGACGACCTCCCCGGCCGCGATGCGGTCGGCGACCGTCTGAGGAAGCACCCGGATCCGGCCCATCGCGTTGGCTCCTCCCGGCGAGGGATCGCCCGAAGGCTACCCCGTCTTCACCGGCGGGTGCACCCAGCCGGGCCGGGGACCGGCGGGGCGCCGGCCGGGACCCTGCGCTCCCGCCTCCGGCCGCCGGGTCGCGCGCCGGGCGACTCGCCGGCCCGCGCCCGGCGCCCCCTGTCGCGCGGGGCGCGACACCGGTCCCCGAGTGGAGTCCCGGGACGCCGCCCGGGAGCCCCACGGACCCCACGGCCACGGCTCGCGCCGGCGCGGAAACCGTCGCGCCTCGGGGCTCGCGCGGCTCTCCGGGCCCGCGCTGCCGTCGGCCCGGCCTCCGTGCGGTGCACCCTCGTTGGCGAACCCGGCTCGGTGAATCGCGGAGAGCTTCCCGGCCTCCCCCCATCCGGCGCCGGCCCGCGGAGGCAGCTTCCCGGCACCCGGCGAGTTGGGCGGAGCTTCGTACCTTCGGGGAGGTGCCGGCCGACCGGCCGGGGCCGAAGGCGTCTCGCCGGGGGGCGTCGCGAGCGGTCCGCCGCCGCCGGCCGGAGAGGGGCCGGACCCACGCGGGAACGGGTGGACATCGTCAAACAGTCGCCGTATAATTCGTTTGTACGTTAGAGGTGGCATCGGCCTGCCGACCGTGCCAACTCGGCGGGCCGCGCCAAATTGACGCGGGTGGAGCGATGAAAACCCTTGAAAATCGGGCCCCGGGGGCTGGCACCCGGATTGCACAAGGCCGGGGCGGCAAGCGACCCGAGGACACGACGACGATGTGGATTCCCTGGCTGCTGAAAGAGAAGTCCCTGGACGACTTCGTCGACCACGACGGCGAGACCCGGCTGTCCCAGCTCATGGAGGACTCCGGGACGGCGCGGCCGGAGGACAGCCTGTACAAGAAGGAGCTGGTGGAGATCACCCGCCAGGCTCTGGAGGAACTCCCCGAGCGGGAGCGGCTGATCCTCCTGAAGCGCTTCGGAGTCATGGGCAATGACGAGATGACGCTCGAGGAGATCGGCAAGATCCTGGGCCTGTCCCGCGAGCGCGTCCGGCAACTCGAGAAAGAGGCCAAGATGAAGCTGCGCGAGCGCCTCGGCTCCTTGCGCCAGCAGCTCCAGTTTTCTCTGACCTGACCTCCAGCACCCAGGGGCCTTTCGCGAGGCCCCCGGGAGGAGAAACCCTCCCCTCCCAACCGACCTCCTCCCAATCGCACCCCCTGGCCCGCCGGTTCCCCAGCCGGCGGGCCGTTTTTTTCCCCGGGCCAACTGCGCCGGGCCGGGCCCGTCGACCCGCGGACGGGCGTCGCACCGCGCCCGCACGCGCCCGGCCCGCCCGACAGGGCGCCGGGAGCCGGCGCGCGGCTCCCTCGAATCCGGCGTTTCGGCTCGGCGCGGCCGCGCCGGGGAGAAGGGTCGATCCCGGGGTCGGGCGCAGCGTTCTCAGGACTCCTCAGCGCCCGGAGGCGCCGTGGTCCACGAGGTGCCTCGCCTCGTAAAAGTTGAAAGAGGGATCCTGTTCGGCCGTGTGGCACGCGGTGCAGGTGGGCAGCGTCACCTTTCCGTACGGCTGGGCGGGGCGCGCGACATGTCCGGCCGCCGGTCCGTGGCAGGCCTCGCAGCCCACCTCGGCCAGGTGAGGCGTCATCTCCCGATCCACGAAACCGCCCGGGCGCCCGTAACCGGTGCTATGGCAGGCCACGCAGTTCGGGTGGGCCCTGCCCGCCCGCGCGAGGAGATTCCGGAAGGCGGCGGCGTGGGCCGTTCGGGACCAGGACTCGACGATCTCGGCGTGGCATGGCGTGCAAGCTCCGCTGCCCAGGTATCCGCCGCTGCCGACCCTCCCCTCGCCACCGTTGGAGGGGAGGGCCGTCAGCCGCATCCTCTCCGCCTCCTGGGCCTCCGCGAGAACGGAGACCATGTGCTCTTCCAGCGTCGGATCCGGGGCGATCGCGCGCGTCAGCCCGATCGTCCGGCCATCGAACCGCAGCCGCCCGTCGGGCTCCCGGAAGACGTGGATCTCCGCCAGGTGCTTGCCCTGGTCCCCGGTGTAGAGCACGAGTGTGCGCCCGACGCGGACGGGGTCGGCCGTCAGGCGGTCCCCGTAGGCTCCCACCACCACGTCGATCCCGGGAACGGCCTCCACGAGCCGGCGGGTCTCCTCGAGGGGAAGCAGGGCGAGAAGGACGACCATGTCCGCCCTGCCGCGCAGCCGCGGAACCTCCTCGGCGAGCGCCTCTGCCGGGTCGCGCGTCACCACGTGCCCGCCGTCAGGCAGCTTGAGGCGCAGCAGCGGGTTGTGGCGCGTCACCGCGGTGACCGCCACCTGGAGTTCCCCCCGGCGGAACAGCCGCCCCGGGTCGATCCACGTCCGGCCGTCCTCCTCGCGGACCAAGTTCGCCGAGAGGAACGGGAAGTCGGCTTCCGAGGTGACGGCGCGGAAGTGCTCGACACCGGAAGCGAGGTCCCGCTCCCCCACCCCCGACGCGGCGTAGTCGAGGAGATTCATTCCCGTCACGATGCCGCGGGTCTTCACGTCGCCGCCGGGCCCCGGGATGTCGGCGAAGTTCCCGGCGTCGAGCAGGAGGAACGGCACGCCCCCCCACGCGCGCCGCAGCGCCGAGACGTAACCGCCGCGCTTGTCCAGCCCCCCCATGGGGGCGCGGGGACAACCGCACTCGTCGACATAGCCGACGACGTTGCCGGTGGCCAGGATGATCAGATCGGGTCGCGGGGCCCCGCGCGCGTCGGCCGCGACGAACACAGCCGCCGTCGCGGCGAGGGAGGCGAGGGCGCTCCGCACCGGAATGCCCGGTGCCCGCCTCCGTTTCGACAACCGCCGTCCCTTCCGTCGATTCGGCACGGGGGCAGAATAGAGCCCGCCCCATCCGGGCGCAAAGCGCCGGTCGCTGGAGGATCCCGTGCGCCCCGTTCCCCCTCTCGTCCTCGCATCGCGCTCGCCGCGCCGCCGCGAACTGCTGCGCCGCGTCGGGTTGACGTTCCGGACGGCGTCGGTTTCGGTCGACGAAAACCTGCGGCCCCGCGAGAGCGGCCGAGCGGCCGCGCGAAGGCTCGCCAGGGCCAAGGCTCTGGCCGCGGCCGCGCGGTGGCCGGGCTGCGACGTGCTCGCCGCCGACACCCTCGTCCTCGTGGACGGATCGGTCCTCGGAAAGCCGGCAGGCCGCGAGGAGGCCCGGAGGATGCTGCGCGCTCTTTCGGGGCGCTGGCACCGGGTCGTGACCGGCGTGACGCTCCTGACCGCCGAGGGGCACCTGCACGAAGGGCTCGCCTGCAGCCGGGTGCGCTTCGCCCGGCTCACGAGAGCCGAGATCGACGGGTACACCGCGACGGCGGAGCCCTACGACAAGGCGGGCGCCTACGCGATCCAGGGGGCGGCGGCCTGGTTCGTCGCCGAGGTGCGGGGCTCGGTCAGCAACGTGATCGGACTCCCGCTGGAAGTCGTCCGCGACCTGTTTCGGTCGGCCCGGCGGCCGCCTCCTCCCTTCCGGTCGACGTCCCGGCGCTGAGCGGCTCCCCCCGCACGGAAGGGGCCGCCCCGACGGCGCGGCATCGCACCCGGCGAACGTCCGGCCCGGGGACGTTCCGCCCGGCCTTCCCTCCGAGGACGCGCGCGCCGGCCGACCGTCCGGCGGCACACCCCGCTTCCCGCCCTCCTGCCGGCCTGCTTCCCCGAGCGGGGCCTCGCTTCTCCCGCCGTCGCGGGGGGCCGCCCGCCGCTTCGAGGCCCGCTGCGCCCCGGCTCGGCAGGTGGGGCCGGTCGCCCCGGGCCCGCTCCCGCTCGGGGAGAACCCCGCCGCCGCAGCGATCCGGAGGCGAATCGTGCCCGCGGAGGTCGGGCGCAACCACCCGCGAGGGTGCCCTTCGCCCGGCTTCAGCCCGCGAACTGCTCGATCGGCGGGCACGAACAGAAGAGATGCCGATCTCCCCAAGCGTTGTCGATGCGGCCCACCGGGGGCCAGAACTTCCGTTCTCGCACCCACGGCTTCGGGAAAGCCGCCCGCTCCCGCGAGTACGGGTGAGTCCAACGCTCGGCCGCGACGGCCTCGGCGGTGTGCGGCGCGTTCTTCAGCAGATTGTCGTTCGGGTCGGCTTCGCCCCGCTCGATCTCCCGGATCTCCTCCCGAATGGCGATCATCGCCTCGCAGAAGCGGTCCAGCTCCTCCTTCGGCTCGCTCTCCGTCGGCTCGATCATCAGCGTGCCCGGGACGGGCCAGGACATCGTCGGTGCGTGGAAGCCATAGTCCATCAGGCGCTTGGCCACGTCCTCCACGTCGATCCCGGCCGACCGTTTCAGCGGCCGGAGATCGACGATGCACTCGTGGGCCACCCGCCCGCGCTTGCCGCGGTACACGACGGGATAGTGGGGCTCGAGTCGCCGGGCGACGTAGTTCGCGTTGAGGACCGCGATCTCGCTGGCCTTCCTGAGCCCGTCCGGCCCCATCATCGCGATGTAGGCATACGAAATCGGGAGGATGCTCGGACTGCCGTACGGTGCGGCGGCGATCGGTCCGATCCCCTGCTCGCCGCCGCCGCGAACGAGCGGGTGTGTGGGCAGGAACGGCGCCAGCCGCGACGAGACCGTGATCGGCCCCATCCCCGGCCCCCCGCCTCCGTGGGGGATGCAGAACGTCTTGTGGAGGTTGAGGTGGCAGACATCGGCGCCGATGTCACCCGGCCGGCAGAGGCCGACCATGGCGTTCATGTTCGCCCCGTCCAGGTGGACGAGGCCTCCGGCTTCGTGGACCTTGCTGCAGATGGAGGCGATCTCCTCCTCGAAGACCCCGTGCGTCGACGGATAGGTCACCATCAAGGCGGCAAGCTCGCCGGCGTGGGCCTCGATCTTCTTCTCGAGATCGGCGAGATCGATGTCGCCGTCCCGGTCGCACTCGACCACCACGACCCGCATGCCGGCGAGCACCGCGCTCGCCGGGTTCGTCCCGTGCGCCGATCGCGGAATCAGGCAGACGTTCCGGTGCGCCTCCCCCCGGGACCGGTGCCAGGCGCGGATGACGAGAAGGCCGGTGTACTCCCCCTGGGCTCCGGAATTGGGCATGAAGGAGATCGCGTCGTGTCCGGTGATCTCGAGCAGCCACGAGCCGAGGCGGTCGAGCAGCGAGCGGTACCCCGCAGCGTCCTCCGGCGGGGCGAACGGGTGCGGCGCGCTGAAGCCCGGTTCGGTGATCGGGAGCATCTCCGCCGCAGCGTTCAGCTTCATGGTGCACGACCCCAGCGGGATCATCGACGATGCGAGCGTGAGGTCGCGGGATGCGAGTCCCTGGAGATAGCGCATCATCGCCGTTTCCGACCGGTGCCGGTGGAACACGGGGTGCTCGAGGAAACCCGTGGTGCGCCGCAGCTCCTCCGGCGGCTCGCTGCCGCTGTCCCGCGCCGCGCTCTCCACCGCGGCGGCGCCCCCCGCGCCGCCGAACGCCTCGGCCAGTGCGGCAACATCCGCCGCTCCCACCGGCTCGCCCAGCGCCACGCCGACGGCGCCGTTCGCGTGCCGGCGCAACGCGTATCCCTTCCGCCGCGCGCGATCGACGATCTCGGCGGCATCGAGCGGCCCGCGCCGCACGGTGAGGGTGTCGAAGACCTCCTCCCTCCCCGTGTCGTAGCCGAGGTCCTCGAGAACCCGGCGCAGCGCGAGGGTCCAGCGCCGGATCCGCGCCGCGATCCCTGCCAGGCCTTCCGGTCCGTGGTAGACGGCGTACATCGCGGCCATCACCGCCGGAAGGACCTGCGCGGTGCAGATGTTGCTCGTCGCCCGGTCGCGCCGGATGTGCTGTTCGCGCGTCTGGAGCGCGAGACGCAGCGCGGGCCTCCCGGTGGCGTCCCGCGACACGCCGACGAGACGGCCCGGGAGCTGGCGCTTGAGGTCGTCCCTCACCGCCATGAAGGCGGCGTAGGGGCCGCCGTAGCCGATCGGAAGGCCGAACCTCTGCGTGCTCCCGACGGCGACGTCCGCCCCCCAGGCGCCCGGCGGCTCGAAGAGCGTCAGCGCCAGGAGATCGCAGTGCACGACCGCCAGTCCGCCCGCGTCGTGGATCCGCCGGCACAGCTCGCGTCCGCTCCTCATCGCCCCGAAGGTATCGGGGTAAGCGATGAGGATCCCGAGATCCCGGGGGCCGGGATCCATCTCTTCGTCGTCGAGCACCGCGATCTCGATCCCCAGCGGCTCGGCGCGTGTTTCGACCACCGCGATCACGTGGGGGTGGCAGCGCGACGACACGAGAAACCGGTCGCGGCCGTCGCGGCCCGACACCCGCCGGCACAGCGTGACCGCCTCCGCCGCGGCGCTGGCCTCGTCGAGCAGCGACGCGTTGGCGATGTCGAGCCCGGTGAGGTCCTGCACCATCGTCTGGAACACGAGCAGCGCTTCGAGCCGCCCCTGCGAGATCTCGGGCTGGTACGGGGTGTAGGCGGTGTACCACTGGGGGTTCTCGAGCACGTTCCGCCTGATGACGGCGGGCGTGATGCACTCGTGGTAACCGAGCCCGATGAACGGGCGGAGGCAGCGGTTCCGGCCGGCGAGCTCGCGAAGTTCGGCGAGCACATCGGCTTCGCTGCGGGCCGCCGGGAGATCGAGATCCCGGCGGAGTCGGATCGGACCGGGAATCGTCTCGGCCACGAGCTGCTCGAGGCTGTCGGCGCCGACCTCGCGGAGCATGGCCTCGACATCGGAGGGGCGCGGGCCGATGTGGCGGGCCGCGAAGCCTCGCTCCGCCCCGGGGCGGCGGGCGTGCTCTCCGTCGTTCATACCGATCCTCACCTGCCGGCGGCGCGCCGGCGTCTCACGCGCTCGTCTCGAGGAACCGCTTGTAGGCGGCGTGGTCCATCAGCGCCTCGAGCTGCGCCGGGTCCGCCGGCCTGAGCTTCACCAGCCAGCCCGCTCCGAAGGGATCCTTGTTGACCTGCTCCGGTGCATCGGCGAGCGCGCCGTTCACTTCGGTCACCTCGCCGTCGATCGGCGCGAAGATCTCCGCCACCGCCTTGACGGACTCGATGGTCCCGAGTTCCTCTCCCTTGGCGACCTTCCGCCCGGGCTCCGGCAGCTCCACGTACACGATGTCACCGAGTTCGTCCTGGGCGAAGTCGGTGATCCCGACGGTAACGCAATCGCCCTCGAGGCAAGCCCACTCGTGAGACTCGGTGAAACGGCAATCCTCCGGCCGCGGCATCTCCACGTCCTCCAGCCGAGCCCGGCCGCCCGTCGAGGCGGCTTCGGGCCCAGCCTCAAGTGCGCCGGCGCCGAGGCCGGCGGTAGAAGGGCAGCTCGACGACCCTCGCGCCCACGCGCCGGCCGCGGATGTCGATTTCGATGCCGGTTCCCGGCTCGGCGGCGGCGGGCGGAAGGTAGCCCATCCCGATCGCCCTCTCGAGCGTGGGCGACCAGCTTCCCGACGTCACGTTTCCGGCGCTCCGTCCTTCCCAGTAGATCTCCTGTCCGGCGCGCGCGATTCCGCGGCCCTCGACCGCGAACCCGATGCGCCGCTTCGCGAGGGGACCGCTCCGCGCGTCGAGCAGGGCGCTCTTCCCGACGAAGTCGTCCTTGTCCCAGTCGACGATGAATTCGAGCCCCGCCTCGAGGACGTTGGTCGACTCGTCGATATCGTGTCCGTACAGCGGCAGCGCCGCCTCCAGCCGGAGCGTGTCGCGCGCTCCCAGGCCCGCCGGCAGGAGCCCCCGATCCGAGCCCGACTCGAGCAGCGCATCCCAAACGGCGCCGGCGTCGCCGGGGTCCAGAAAGATCTCGAATCCGATCTCCCCCGTGTATCCCGTCCGGCTGACGAGTGCCGGCCTTCCGGCCACCCGCCCCTCGGCCACCCGGTACGAGCGAAGCGCGCGCGCGTCGAACCCGGAGGCCAGCGGGGCCAGGATCTCCCTCGACTCGGGGCCCTGGAGCGCTAGGAGGGCGTAGTCGTCCGATCGATCGGAGAACTCCGCCCTGTGGCCGTCGAGACGGCTCTCCACCCAATCGCGGTCCTTGTTCCGGTTCGCGGCGTTGACCACGACGAGGAAGCGCTCCTCGCCCACGCGGTAGACCAGGATGTCGTCGACGAATCCGCCGGTGTCCGTGGTGAACGCGGTGTACCGCGCGCGTCCCGGCTCCAGGGCGCTGATCCGGGACGGGGTGAGCCGATCGAGCAGCGCGGCGGCTCCGGGGCCGGTGATGTCGAACTCCCCCATGTGGCTCACGTCGAACAGCCCCGCCCGCGTCCGGACGGCCCGGTGCTCTTCGATCTGCCCCGTCCTGTAATGGATCGGCATCAGATACCCGGCGAAAGGAGCGATCTTCGCTCCGAGGGCGGCGTGCCGATCATGGAGCGGGGTCTTCCGGACCGCCTGGGAGGCGCGCTCCGATCGATCCATCCGTTTCTCCGGCGGCGTTTCGGGACGCTCCGCGCCGCGAATCGGGCGGCGATCCTACAACCGGCGCGCGGTGCCTTCAATGAGCCCTCGAGATCCACCCTCGGAGATCGCGACCTGAGCCTCCCGCTGCAGCTCCGCCAGGCGGCGGTCGAGGACGTCGAGCCCGCCGGCGAGCACTTCGAGTTTTCTCGCCCGATCCGGGGCGAGCCGGCCCGCGACCGCGAGCAGCCCGCGACCCATCAGGACCTCCCGGCGTGCGGCGGCCAGCATCGCCGGCCGGGCTTTCGGCGGCAAGCGCGTAACGAGTGCCAATCGCGCCGCAGCGGAGACGAGCGTTGCCAGCAGCCTCTCCAGCGCGATCCCCGCGGCGCGACCGGGCTCTCCTTCCAGCTCGCGCTCCAGGCGCACGCACAAGCGCGCCACCTGCCGCGCGGCCGCCGTGCACCGGTCCGGCAACGGCCAGGCCAAGGGTGTCAGCGGCGCCGCCATGCGCCGCCCGCGGACAGGCAGTAGATGCGAATCCGAAGGGCCGCTCCATGGATCACCACGGCGCAGACCGATCCACCGGATGTGACGAAAAGAGAGCCCGGAGTCGCGTGTCCCTCCGCGGTGACCACGGCCATGCGGCTCGGACCGAATCGGACCGCTGGGTCGTCCGGCTCGATGAACCCGGTCGACGGCGGCACCGCCGGCAGCCGGCGCCGTGGCTTGCCGATGCGGGCGCCGGGATGGTCACGCGCGATCGTGAAGGGCGGGCCGGCGGCATCGACCCCGCGGGCGATGTCGTCCCGCCCGACGCCGTCGCCGTCCCCATCGGCCGCCTCGACCAGCGGCTCGTCGCCGCCGGAAAGCGGAAAGACGATCGCTCGATCGCGGCCGTCGGCGCGGGCCGCCCGGGCGAGCGACCTCCATCGCGCCGCCAGATCCCTGGCGGCGGCCAACGCCGCCGGCCCGCGGGCGGCCGGGGCGAGCCGCGCCGCGGCGGCCGCCGCCAGGAGCGCGAAGACCGCGAGGGCGACGACCAGCCCGGCGAGGCTCCCGCCCCGCGCCGCGTTCGAGACGTTTCGCCTCACTTGGGGGGCGTCCTCCCCACCGTCAGCCGGTCGCGGAGCCTCTCGAGCAGGCGCGGGCCGATCCCCTTGACCGCGAGCAGCTCCTCCACCTTCCGGAACGGGCCGTGCTCCTCCCGGAAGGCGACGATGCGGCGAGCGAGCTTCGGCCCGATACCGGGCAGGGCGCTCAGCTCGGCGATACCGGCACGGTTGACGTCCACCGGAGCCGGCGCCTGCGCGCGCGGCCGGGCGGTGTCGCCGGAGGACGCCGCGAGCGCGGGAGCCGCCGCGGCGCCGAGCAATGCAAGGGCCAACCAGAGTCGACGCGTGTCCATGCGATGTCCTCCTCGGGCGGCCTGTGGGCCGCTGGGGGAGGTCGAGGCAATCGCCATGCCCGCCGGACAGGTCCCAGCGCTCACGTTCCGTGACGCGGCGCGTCCGCCGGTGGACGCGCCGGCGTCCGAGCGGACGGGCAGGCGAGGCTCGGTTCGGGCCGAAGCGCCGGAGCGGGCCCGCGGACCGTATCGCGCGGGCAGCGAGGTGCGCCCCGGCGGTGCGAATCGGTGCGCGATTCCGCGAGAACGGGAGAACAGGCCCGCGATCCCGCCCGCGGCGGCGAGCCGGTGGCCGCGACGGCCGGAGGGTCCGGGGACGGATGGAATCGAGCGCCTTTCGGGATACCCCCGACGCGGAGAGGGCGAAGCCCCGCGAAGCGCTCGTCCAGCGGACGGCTCGCCCCGCGGCTCCGAGGGGAGCGGCATCCCGGCGCGAGGGGCCGAGCGCTGCGCATCCCGCGCTTCCGCGCGCGAACCTCCACGACGCTTCCGCGCCCCGTCCTCCCCCTGCCGGGAACCGCGCGGAGGAATTCCGGCGGCGGCGAGGGCGGTTTCGGCGGTCAACGCCCCGGCGGGGCGGACTGTTCGCCGGCGGCGGCCGGCCGGCCCGCGGGCTGCCCGCGGTTCAGACCCTTGGCGACGTCGAGGGCGATGACGGTCGCCATTAGGGCGAGGAGAACCAGCAGTCCCGCCAGCATCACCTTTTCCTTCACCTCGACCGGAAGATCGCGGCGCCGGATTCCTTCGACGAGCAGGATCAGGATCTGGCCACCGTCGAGGACCGGAATCGGAAGAAGGTTGAGGATCCCCAGTTGCAGGCTGATCATCGCCATGAACCGCAGCGTGGCCGCCAGGCCCACCGAGAGCCGGTCGGCGGACATGCGGGCGATCTCCACGGGCCCGGACAGAACCTTCACGCCCAGCTCGCGCTTCACGAGACCGCTGACGGTGCGGAACAGAAGGTCCGATTCCTCGACGGCGGTGCGGAGCGCGGCCTGGAGCGCCGCTACCGGGCCGTAACGGACGAAGCGTGTCGGCAGGCCCAGCAGCACCGCGATGCGGGCGCCCCCTTCGGCGGGCTCGGGAACGACGGCGATCTCGAGGACCTCTCCTCCCCGCCCGATCGACAGCGTGAGGGGGCGGCCGGGACTCGCCTTGATCGCCGCGACCAGGTCGTCGACGCGCTCGAGCGCCCGGCCGTCGACGCCGAGCACCAGGTCGCCGGGGCGCAGCCCCGCCCGGTCCGCCGGCCCGCCTGGGATCACCTCCCGGATCGCGATCGGGGTTTTCGGATAGACCCCGTCCCAGCCGATTCCGGTTCGGGGATCGGCCGCGATCTCCACCTCCAACTCGAGCCGGGATCCGTCCCGCTCCACCAGGTAGCGAGCCCGCTGCCCCGGCCGGAAAGCGATTTCCTTCTGGTATTCCTCGATGGAAGTGATCGCCTTCCCGTCGATGCGCAGGATCCGATCCCCGGGATGCAGGCCTGCGCGGGCCGCCGGAGCGCCGTCCGCGAGCGCCTGCACGACCGGCGGGCCGCTCGGGAGGTCCAGTTCCTCGGCCCCGTGCATGAACAGTCCCCACCACAGGACCACGGCCACCAGCGCGTTCATGGCCGGCCCGGCGAGCAGGATCGCCAGGCGCTGCCACCTCGGCTTGCTCGTCAGCAGGCGCGGATCCCCGCTCGCGGCGCCGCCGCCGTACTCCCCGGCCATGCGCACGTAGCCGCCGAGGGGAAACGGGGCCACGCGGTAGTCGGTCTCCTGGCCCCGGAAGCCGAAGAGCCTCGGCCCGAACCCGATCGAGAAGACCTCGACACGGACCCGGAACGCCTTCGCCGCGAGAAAGTGCCCGAGCTCGTGAAGGAAGATCAGCGGTGCCAGCACGGCGACGAAGGCCAGGACGAACAGGAGCGCTCCCCCCACAGCGCTCATCTCCGGATCCTTTCCGAGCCGATCACCGCCCGCGCTCGACGCCGCGCCTCGCGGTCTGCGGCCAGCACGTCCTCGACACTGTCCGCCGGCGAGCCGTCCTCTTCGGCGAGAACCTCTTCGATAACGGCCGGGATGTCGACGAAACGGATCTGCCCGGCCAAGAACGCCGCCACCGCGACCTCGTTGGCGGCGTTGAGCCGGGCCGGCGCCGTCCCCCCCCGCCGCAGGGCTTCGCGGGCGAGCCCGAGGCACGGGAAGCGCTCGTGATCGGGGGGCTCGAACGTGAGCGCGCCGACCTCGAGGATGTCCAGCGGCGCGACCGCCGACTCCCACCGCTCCGGCCAGCTCAGAGCGTACTGGATCGGGTGTCGCATGTCGGCGGCGCCGAGCTGCGCGACCACCGAGCCGTCACGGAACCGCACCATGCTGTGCACGACGCTCTGGGGGTGGATCACGACGTCGATCCTCTCCGCCGGAATCCCGAAGAGAAAAGAAGCCTCGATCACCTCGAGCCCTTTGTTCATCAGGGTGGCGGAGTCGACGGTGATCTTGGGCCCCATCGACCAGGTCGGATGCCGCAGCGCTTCCTCCACGGACACCCGCTCCAGTGCGCTCCGGTCCATCCCCCGGAACGGGCCCCCCGAGCCGGTGAGGATGATCCGGTCGACTTCCTCCCGCCGGCCGGCGCGAAGGCACTGGTGGATCGCGTTGTGCTCGGAGTCGACCGGCAGGAGCTGCGCTCCCGCCTCCCGGGCGGCCCGGACCATCAACTCTCCGGCGACCACCAGAGACTCCTTGTTGGCGAGGGCGACCGTGATTCCGGCCGAAAGAGCGGCGAGCGTCGGCAGCAGTCCGGCGGCACCGACGATCGCGGAAACGACGAGGTCCGCGCCGCTGGCCACGGCGACTTCCGTCGCGCCCGCGGTTCCCACTCCGATCCGGGGACGCGCCCTGCCGTCGAGCCTCGCGGCGAGATCGCGCGCGGCGCGCTCGTCCTTGACGGAGACGACCGCCGGCCGGAAACGGAGGATCTGCTCCGTCAAGCGTGCCCCGCCGCTTCCGGCCGCCAGGCCGACGACCTGCAGCCGGTCGCGGTGCCTCGCCACCACGTCGAGCGTGCTGCGGCCGATCGATCCCGTCGATCCCAGGATCGCGATCTTCTTGGGCGCGTTCCGCATCTTCACGTCCGCGATTCTACCCGGGCGCGCCGCCGCGCGAATCAGGCGACATCGGCCACCAACCGGGCGTACCAGTACACGACCGGCGCGGCGAACAAGAGGCTGTCCAGGCGGTCGAGAAGGCCGCCGTGGCCCGGCAAGAGCGCTCCCGAGTCCTTCACTTCGGCTGCCCTCTTGAACAGCGATTCCGCGAGGTCGCCCAGGATCCCGGCCGAGCCGGCCGCCGCGCCCAGGGCGAGGGCGTGGCCCCACGGAAGCGCCCGGAAAAACCACAGCGGCGCGAGGAGAGCCGCGCCGGCGGCCAGGGCGACGCCGCACACCGCGCCCTCCACCGTCTTGCCGGGCGACAGGCGCGGCGCGAGCCGGTGCCGTCCCAGCGCCCTCCCTCCGTAGTACGCGCCGACGTCGCCCGCGTAGACGGCGAGCACCGCGAGCATCAGGAGATCCCGCCCCCGCTCGGCGTTCGCCGGCTGTGCGAGCAGCCCGGCGACGTGGCCGAAGGTCAAGCCGAGGTAGAGGGCCGAGGCGATCGTCCCGGCGAAGCGCCGCAGGCGCTCGCGCGGCTCCCCGGCGGCCACCAGGGCCGACCCGAGGCCCGCGAGAAGCAGCCCGGCGAGCGCACCCTGCAGCGCTCCGCCGCCGAGCACGAAGGCGACACCCGCGACGACCGCCCCCGGGATGGCCACCGCGGGCCACGGTTCGAGGCCCACCCGGCCGAGGAGCCGACCCAGTTCCACCGCGCACCCGACCGCAAGTCCCGCGACGACGGTCTCGGCGAACCACGGCGGCGCGTACCGGATGGCCGCGAGCGCGACGAGCGCCAGGGTCAGTCCGGTGGCCAGCCGCTTCACGAAACCGTCAACTCCCGCGGGCCGCCGCCGGAGGGGCCGTCGTCCGGTGCCGGGACTCCCCCGAACCGCCGTTCCCGGCGCTGGTAGTCGATGATCGCCTCGTAGAGGTGGCGCCTCCGGAAATCGGGCCACAGCGTCGGTGTGACGTACAGCTCCGCGTAGGCCACCTGCCACAGAAGGAAATTGCTGATCCTCTGTTCGCCCGAGGTCCGGATGAGAAGGTCCGGATCGGGCAGCCCCGCCGTGGACAGTCGGCCGGCGATCGTCTCCTCATCGATCGCCTCCGGATCGAGGCGGCCGGCGCGGCACTCGGCGGCCAGCGCGCGCGCGGCGTCGACGATGTCGGCGCGCCCGGAGTAACTGAGCGCGATGAGGAACCACATCCCGTCGCCCCCCTCGGTCTCCCGGCGCGCGCGCTCGAGATCCCTCTGCACCGGCTCGGGGAGCTCGCGGAGCCTTCCGATCGGCCGGAAGCGGATCCCGTGCCGCTTGATGGCGGGTAGCTCCTTGTCGAGGTACTCCCTGAGGAGGCGGAAGAGCGTGTCGACCTCCCGCTTGGGCCGCTTCCAGTTCTCCCGGCTGAAGGCGTAGAGCGTCAGGACCTCGATCCCCAGCTCCGCCGACGCCTCCACCACCGCCCTGACCGCGGCGATCCCCGCCCGGTGGCCGGCGATCCGCGGCATGCCGCGCCGTCTCGCCCAGCGGCCGTTGCCGTCCATGATCACCGCCACGTGGCGAGGCAGGCGCTCCTTGTCGATCGCTTCGAGCAGCTTGCGCTCCGCTGCCGTCGGGGCCCGCGCGGCGGAGCCGCCGTCCGTCACCTGCCGCCTCTTCGTCACCGACTCCCCGCTCGCTCGACGCCCGCCTCCTCTCCCTTCCCGGTCGCGCGCGCTCGGCCGGACTGTACCACCCCGACCGCACGATTCAAAAGAATCACGGCGGCACCGCCTTCCAGTCCACCGGCGGATCGTAACGCACCTCCGCGAGCGCCAGGCCCCGCGCCGGCGCGGGGGGTGGAAGAGCCCGCCGATCGCCGCCGGCGACCCGCGCCGCCGCCTCGTCCGGGCCGAGGCGACCGGTCCCGACCGCCACCAGCAGACCGACGAGGTTTCGCACCATCCGGTAGAGGAACCCGTCGGCCGCGGCGACGATCTCGAGCGATCCCTCGCCGCGCTCGATCGCCTCGAGCCGGTGAAGCGTCCGGACGGTGCCGCGCGCGGCGCCTCCGGCGGCCGCGACGGCGGCGAAGTCCCGGCGTCCGACCAGCCCTTCGGCCGCGCTCCGCATCGCGGCCACGTCGAGCCGATCGCGGATCCCCCAGGTCCAGGGCGCCTCGAACGGCAGAACCACGCGGCCGTGGGCGATCCGGTAGCGGTATTCCTTGAGAGCGGCGTCCCTCCTCGGGTGGAAATCCGCCGGCATTTCGGCGATCCCCGTCAAGCGCACCGCGGAAGGGAGCAGGCGCGCGAGACCTCGCGCGAGTTCCGCGAGCGGACGCGCCGCCGGCGGAGCGAACGCCGCCACCTGGGCGAGCGCGTGGACGCCCGCGTCCGTGCGGCCGGCTCCCTGGACCGGAACGGCCCCCGGCGGCAGGCCGTAGAGGCGGGCCACCGCCCGTTCGACCTCCCCTTGCACCGTCGGCCGGCCCGGCTGCCTCTGCCACCCCGAGAACCCGCTCCCGTCGTAGGCGAGGCGCAGCGCGACGCGGCACGACGCCGCCGGGACCCGGACCGTCATCGCGCGCGGGCCGGCGGCCGGTACGCGAGGACGCGCGCGCGGCCGTCGAGGTCGGCCTCGTATCCCAACGGAAGCGGTCGCGAGGCCCGGCCGTGGCCGCACGGAAAGCCGGCGACGCAGGGAACGCCCGCCTCCCCGGCGAACTCCCTCAGAACCTCGCGCAGGCTACGGGAAGGCCGGCCGGGCGGCGGCCGGCAGGCGGTGAACTGGCCCAGCGCCAGGCCCCGAACGCCCTCCAGCATGCCGGAGGCGCGGATCTGCCACAGCATGCGGTCGATGCGATACGGGGCCTCTCCCACCTCTTCGAGGAACAGGATCGCCCCGCGAAAGTCCGGCTGCCACGGCGTTCCGGCGAGCGCGGCGAGCAGGCTCAAGCAGCCGCCCGCCAGGCGGCCGCGCGCCCGCCCCGGCCGCAGCACCGGCCCGCGTGCGGAGATCCGCCCCGGGACCTCGGGTGATTCGAGCATCCGGCGGAGCGCGGCGGCGGCGTATCGTTCGGGACGTCCGAGGTCGGCGACGAGCGGCGCGTACCACGTGCACCAGCCGTGGCCGACGAGGTGGTTCTGGATCGCCGTCAGGTCGGAAAAGCCATAGAGCCATTTCCGCGTGCCGCCTCGGACGAGCGCCGCCGGCAGGCCCCCGAGCAGCCGGGCGCCGCCCCAGCCGCCCCGCGCGGCCCAGACGGCGTCGATGCCGTCGTCGCTCAGCGCCCAGACGAGGTCCGCCAGGCGCACGCGGTCGTTTCCGGCCAGGTCGCCCCGCCGCGCGCGGAGGTGGGGGGCGGCGACGGGGCGGTAACCCCAGGAACGAAGCCGCTCCATCCCCGCCCGGAGCGCGGGCGGGTCGATCGGGGACCCGGGCGCGACCACGGCGATCCGCGCACCCGGAGCGAGTCCCGACGGGAGGGATCGGGAACTCACGGCGCTCCCGCCTCGACGATCAACGGCGCCTCCCGCACGGCCCCGCTCCCCTTCCTCTCCGCCTGCGCCTCGGCCACCGCCGCGGGGTCGGCGAGCAGGTCGAGCGCCGTCAGCGCCAGCGCGCGGCAGACCCGTGCGGCCGCGTCGAGCGCGGTCCCTGACGCGGCCGCGCTCGCGAAGGTCTCGGTGTGGCTGGCGAGATCCGGGGGGCCGATCCGGAACAGGGGATGAAGCACCGGAACGCGCTGCGAGAGACGCCCCACGTCGAGCGACCCGAAGGGACGGCCTGGCCCGGGACGAACGGCGAGCCCGAGCTCGCTCGCGTGGCGCTCGTAACGGCGCGCCAGCGCCTCGCTGCAGGTGAACTCGTGGTAGAGGTTGTCGACCGGCTTCACCCGGGCTCTCGCTCCCGTCTCCCGCGCGATCTTCGCCACCATCGCCTCGAAGGCGGGAACCACGCGGTCCACCAGCTCCCGCGCGGTCGCCGCCCTCAGGCTGAAACGCGCCCGCGCCCGGTCGGGAACCACGTTGGGACGCACCCCGCCCTCGAGGATCACCCCCGGCATCCGCACCTCCGGCCCGAGCTCCTCCCGGAGCGCGTCCCGCGCCACGAAGAGCCGGATCATCGCATCGAGCGCGTCGATCCCCCGTTCGGGCGCCACCACGGCGTGCGAGGCTCGCCCCTCGAAGAGAACCTCCATCGACCACGAAGCCAGGCTGTCGACGCGGACGAGGTCCTCTCCCGCGGGATGGGCGAGAAGCGCCGCGTCGATCCCGTCCAGCTCCCCGCGCGCGTCCAACACCACCTTGCCGCCGATCGTTTCCTCCGCGGGGGCGCCGACGACGAGAATCGTCCCGCCCGTCTCGGAGACGACCGAGCCCAGCGCGGACGCGGCCGCGTAGGCGACGGCCGAGACCAGGTTGTGCCCGCCGGCGTGCCCCAACCCGGGCAAGGCGTCGTACTCGGCGAGGAAAGCCACGGCCGGCCGCCCGTGCCCGCGGCGCGCCTTGAACGCGGTGCGCAGCCCGCCGATCCCCACGGTGGCCTCGAACCCGTCCTCTTCGAGTTCCGCGGCCAGCCGGCCGGCCGCGTGTTCCTCGCGGAGGCCGAGTTCGGGACGCCGGTGGAGGTCCGCGGCGAGGTCGCGCATGCGCGGCTCGATCCGCTCCAGTTCGGCGAGCACGCGTTCCCGGAGCCTGCGCACGCGGTCCAATCCGCTCGCCTCCATTCGCCGGCCTCCCGGGAGCGGGAGATCGAGGTGTCGGGGGAGCCGGACGTAAGCCGGATTCTGTTCTCCCCTGGGGGGAGGAGGATCATTCCTCTGGGACGGCGGTTGCCCGCCGCCTCGAGCGGCCTACCCGGGGGCGGCGCGGGTCACGCCATCGCCCCCCTATTTGGCCTTGCTCCGCGCGGGGTTTGCCGAGCCGCCCCGGTCACCCGGGACGCTGGTGGGCTCTTACCCCACCGTTTCACCCTTGCCCGCACCGGCCGAAAGCGGCCGGCCGCTGGCGGTCTGCTCTCTGTTGCACTTTCCGTCGGGTCACCCCGCCTGGGCGTTACCCAGCGCGCTACCCTGTGGAGTCCGGACTTTCCTCCGCGGG